>NZ_AOHM01000061.1:0-78992 GCF_000510895.2 Pseudomonas sp. FH1 | reverse complement strand
CACCGTACCGGAAAGGTCAGGTGTTGCACTCAGATTTTGCCGCCGCCCAGGATAAAGGCTGAAGCAGGGCCACTGTCAGCCAGCGAACTTGCGTATTGCATTTTTTGGATATCGACCTGTACAGGGATTAACACGCAGCCATTACTGGAGTTGCGTGTTGATGCTCTGCAGCCGCATCTTTTTCATCCGCACAAACGCCTTCTTGTTACTTACAAAAGACGCGGGAGAAATACTCATATCACCACACTTCGTGGAAGCACTGATATTGAGAGTGTTTTCGAAATGGCTCCGCGCGTGGATGCGATATTTAAGATTGTAGAGAGCAGAAATCGGACTCTGCGGTTAAACAGCTTGTTTCCTGATTCGCTATTCATTTTTCTACAGAGCACAGACATGGCTGCTCAGCCAACTCGAATAGCCTCCGGACAGGTTATTCGTGCTGCTAAACTGTTAGTCAGAAAATATGATCTGAAGGGAGATGATGGAACTCCTTTGGTTTTGAGTGTGGCGAAACTTAGGAAAACGTTTGTAAACAGAGTTTTCGAGTTATCTGGCTATGACCCTGTTGTGGCTGCAGCGCTGGCCGGGCATACGATACAAGTGAGTGATGACCACTATCTGGCCCCACCGCCTGATGCGGAGCAAAACCATGCGTTCATGGGGGAGATTCGCAATAAAGAGTTGCTCTCAGCAACCGTAGATCGCACATCTGTCGCCAGCTGCAAGGACAACGTCAGAGGCCACAGAGCCCCTAAGAATGGCAGTGTTTGCGTGGAGGTTTTTGGATGCTTTAAGTGCGAAAGCTTCGTGGTGACAGGAGACGATTTGTACAAAATTTTCAGCTTTTACTTTTACGTTATTTCAATGAGAAACGAGATGGGGGGGAAGCGGTGGGGGCAAGAGTACGCTTACATAATACGGGTTATTGATAGGGATATCGCGACAAAGTTTGATAAAAATGTTGTTGATCAAGCTAAGAGTCAAGCCATGAGCGAACCCCACCCAATGTGGCGCTCGACCAAAAATAACATGATGCTTTTAGATGTTGAGGAACTGTAATGGTAGCTGTGGCTGATCCGCGCATTCTAAATCAGAATATGACAAGGCAAGCAATTGATCAGAATAATTTTGCGCAAGTTATCTTCTCATATGCACAAACTGCTAGCGGAAACTGGTCTGTACTTAGCCGCTTTACAGATGATACTTGGATCATCCCTGACTCCTATTTCCCCACTAATGTTACCAGTTCGCATAAAAGACTTGAATTTGGACGGTACCCTGAGCAGTTTCGTCATGTGATGAAAGTATGTGTTTTGAAATATGCTCTTTTTGGACTTTATGATCAAGGTGCTCCAAGAGGAAATACAATAATCCATTTTTTTGTAGGCACGATTTCGTTCCTCACTTATATTTCGAAACATTCGGTGGATCTGCAAAGCATCAAGCCAATATTATTTTCCAACTATGTTTTTGATTCTAAAACTGTTAAAGGTCGAAAAGCAGATAAATTGTCTGTGGATGCTCTTCGGTCCAGATTTATCGCTGTGCAGACCTTACATCATATTAGTCAGGGTACCATTGATCCAATGCCGCATCCCTGGCCTGATTCTTCTGCATCAACACTTGCAGGAAAGAATGGCACAGCTTGGTATCTAAAGGGGAAAACTCCGATCATCCCTGATGAGGTTTTGGCACCTCTATTCCAGAGCGCGGCGAAAGATATTGAACGTGCCGAACATCTATTAGAACTGCGCGATGGGTGTCTTGAAATTCAACGCAGGATATCAAAGGCGAGTTGGACTCTCTACACCACGCAATACTTGCAGAGCTTGGGGTATGACGGTGGTCGTCGAAGGTTAAACGCCGAGCTGAGAAAAACATTTATTGCTTCCGCTATTATCATACTTACAACCAGTGGCGTTAGAAATCATGAGCTCCTTTCGATAAAAAAAGGGTGTTCGTTCACTAATATTGATGATGACGGTAACACTATAATCTGGATGAGAGGGCGATCAGAAAAGACTTATGAGGGGGACACCGAATGGATCATTACCGATATCACTAGGAAGGCAATAAACATTGCAACCCGAATAACTGAGCCGCTACGTAATGAGCTTGAAAGCGACATACATAGGCGTTTGCATGCAGACCCAGAATGTACTGCGACTTGGCAAATGACCGCCTACAGGGAGGCTATATTTATCGGGCGAAATTTCGTTACCGGAAAAATACAGACTATCTCGAGTGGGTGGCTTGGAAGCTTGGTTAGTCAGTATTGTAAAGGCATCGGCTTGAAGTGGAAGATTTCCCCTCACCAATTCAGGCGTACTTTTGCCGTATACGTTGTTCGCAGTGCCAATGGTGACATCCGATATCTGAAGCAACACTTTAAGCACTGGAGTTTAGATATGACTGCGCTGTATGCCTCGCACGATGAGCGAGACTCTGAGCTGCTTGATGAGGTTATGGCAGCTTTCAGTGAAGCCAAATATGACGTTCTTGAGCATATCCTAGATGAGTCCACACCGCTTAGCGGAGGACTAGCGGAAAGCGTGAGAAAATTCCGTGCTGCAAAGATCCAGACATATAAAAGCCATTCCGCAATGGTTAAAACCGTTTCTGATTCGGTGTTTATCCGGGCAACGTCAGTTGCTTGGTGTACCAATGACTTAGTAAGTTGCGTTGGCGGTTCAGGTGTTGAAGCCACGCGCTGCGGAGACTGTGTCAACTCTATAATAGACGACACGAAAGTTCCCGTGTGGCAAGCCATCTACTCTCAGCAGCTTGAGTTGATCAAGCTGACCGATATTGGCGCCTCTGGTATCGAACGCGTAAGAAGGGATATGGCTCGTTGCACGAAGGTATTGTCTGACTTGGGCGCTGAAGTCGGAGGTGGGTTTTGAACGATGACGTAAAATCGGTAGCGACCAAAGGGGAAGCTACAAGGAAGGCGATACGGCTAGCCATTCTTGCGATCACGAAGGGGCGTCCCAGAGTAATTTCAAAAGACAGAAAAATATCCATCAAGGCGGTTGCGGATGAGGCAGGAGTAAGTAACGCGACTATTCACAATAACTATGCGGATTTGGCCGAGCAAATTCGACTGTTAGCCAACAAAGACGTTCGCCACCAAAGAGACGCTACTCAGCAGGTGCTTGTAGAGCAGCGCAGAAAGGCGTCTCAGCTCAGAGCGGAGATTATCCAACTCAAGGCCGAGGTCGCTGAGATCGCCTCCGTAAACGCTACGTTGATGCTTCAGAATGCAGAGTTGCGGTCGAGACTCACCAGCCCGAACGTCCATGAGCTGAAAAAACGGTAAAAATCGCTAGGAACTGTTACGTATCTCAAAGCCTCGTGGTTAGGGGCTCTCCCTCTAGTAACACTGTTACATCGTGTACTAAATTATTGGGGCAATGCGGTCTCGGTCACCTACACCCTCAACGACTGGTTCGGTGCGGGCGTGATGGCGAGCAAGACCGGGGTGATCCTCAACGATGAAATGGACGACTTCACCGTCAAGGTCGGCGTGCCGAACATGTACGGCCTGGTCCAGGGTGAAGCCAACGCCATCGCGCCGGGCAAGGCGCCGCTGTCGTCGATGAGCCCGACCATCGTGACCAAGGATGGCAAGGCCGTGATGGTGGTGGGTACGCCGGGTGGCAGCCGCATCATTACCGCGACCTTGCTGACGATCCTGAATGTCATCGACTACAAGATGAACATCCAGGAAGCGGTGGACGCGCCGCGTTTCCACCAGCAATGGATGCCGGAAACCACCAACCTGGAGACCTTCGCGGTGAGCCCGGATACCCAGAAGATCCTTGAAAGCTGGGGCCACAAGTTTGCCGGGCCGCAGGATGCCAACCACTTGGCGGCGATCCTGGTCGGGGCGCCGTCGCTGGGTGGCAAGCCGGTGGGCAACAACCGCTTCTATGGCGCGAATGACCCGCGGCGCAACACGGGCCTGTCCTTGGGTTACTGAGGCGTGAGGTGGTGATGCAGGTGGGCCAGGGACAGCGCCAGGCTGTCATGGGATAACTGGATGGCGGCGCCCTCGGCGCTGCCCTGGGCTGCCGGTATCACCCGTTCGAACAGGTGGTTTTCAAACCCCTGGACTGCTGTCGAGCAGTCAGGGGCCTCGAGCAAGTGCTGCGCCAACTCGGCAGCATCCAGCATCGCCGCGTTCACCCCTTCGCCGCCAAACGGCGACATCAGGTGGGCGGCATCACCGATCAACGTCAGCCCCTGGCGATGGGACCAGCGATGGCCCACGGGCAGGGCGTAGATAGGCCTCGCCAGTACCGTCTCGTTTGCCGCATCAAACAGCGCCAGCACCTGCGGATGCCAGCCTTTGAATTGGACTTTTAGCGCGTGCAGGCTGAGGTGATCGGCTGCCCAGTCGGGCGGTACGCGAAAGATTGCATAGCCACGCAAATGCGCATTCGCGTTGCGTTGCACCATGATCGATTTGGCTTCCCCGGCGACTTCCAGCTTGCCTCGACCAACCAGCTTGGCCAGGTGCGGGTGCTGGTGGTCGACATCGTCGATGCCAAACTCGATGAAGGTCAACCCGCTGTATTGCGGCTGATAGGTCGACAGCAGCGGGCGTACTTTCGACCAGGCCCCGTCGGCACCGACCACCAGATCGAAGGGGCCGTAGGTGACAGGGCCTTGATGCAACGTCCAGCGCCCATCACCGACCGGCCGGACTTCGTGGATACCTGCGCCCCAGTTCACACAGCCAAGCGGCAGCGAATCCAGCAGCGCCTGGCGCAGGGCCGTGCGGTCGACTTCGGGACGGTCACCCGCGTCCGGATTGGGGTCTTCAAACAGCAACTCACCGTGATGATCCATCAGGCGTGAGCCCTGGTCTTCGTATCGGGCGATGCGCTTGAACGCGTCTTCCAGGCCTGCACGCTGCAGGGCGAGCTGGCCAGATTCGACATGCAGGTCCAGCGTGCCACCTTGCGGGCGTTCGAGCGGATCGCGTTCGCGCTCAAACACGCTGGCGGCGATGCCATGGCGAAAAAGGATTCGCGCCAAGGTCAATCCGCCGGGGCCGGCGCCGATAATGGCGATGCGTAATGGGGGCGTCATGGAGATTGTCCTTGGCGATGTTTATAGGATCCTATACATTCTGTTCATAGGATCCTATGGAAAGTCAACGCCCTGATGATCGTTCAAACGCCTGCCCCCAACCCCATGCAACAGATCGGCCTGGCCGGCCGGGGTTTCGTCCGTCTCTACGAAGGTCGTCTAAAAGAACTCGGCTTCGCTGTCGCGCAGATTCCGGTACTGGTGGCGCTCAAGCACAGCGAAGGCTTGCCCCAAGCCGAGCTGGTGCGCATCGTCCGTGTCGAGCAGTCGAGCATGGCGCAGTTGCTGGGACGCATGGAGCGTGACGGCATGATCGAGCGTGTGGCCGACCCGGCGGATAGACGCAGCCGCCTCATTACCCTGACCGACGCGGCGCGCAAACGCATGCCCGCCGCCCGCGCGGTCATGCAGCAGGGGACGGCGCAGGCGCTGGAAGGGTTCAGTGAAGAGGAGGAAGCGACCTTGCTGGCGTTGCTGCTAAGGGTGAACGCCAACCTGGAGCGTGCCGGCGAGTAGCTGTTCGACCGCCGAAAATGCGGTGGCGCGGCGCTGTATCCAGTCGCCACGAATCACCAGGGCGGGCTGCTGATGGTGCTCGATCCACTCCAGGCTGCCCTGGAAAAACGCCCGGCGATCCGCCAGTTGCGGCTGGCAGCGTTGGCCGTCGGCGGTCCATTCCACATCCTCCGGCGACAACAACAGGTGCAGGTCGTAATGGCGGGCCAGCAACTCGCTGTCGAGCCAGGCCGGGTAGTCGCCGAACAGGGTCTGGCTCCAGAGCTTGTTGGTCAGCAGGTGGGTATCGAGGATCAACAGATCAGGCTGTTGGGCGCGGGCGGCGTCTTCCCAGGCCAGTTGGCCACGGGCGATGGCCGGGATGTCGGCCAGGGTGGTGTCGCGTTGATGGTGATCGATGAAATAACGCACGTATTCACCCACCATCAACCCGCCGAAATGCGCTTGCAACTGCGCCGCCAGCCAGCTTTTACCGCTGGACTCCGGGCCGGCCAGTACCACCACCTTCATGCGTGCAACGCCGGGTCGGCGCGCCATTCACGCCAGCCTTGCACGGCAATCACGGTGAACAGCGCGTAGAGCGCGGCGGTGAGGTAGAGGCCTTTGTAGAGGAACAGCCCGACAAAGATCACATCGACGGCAATCCACAACGGCCAGCACTGCACGCGTTTCTGCGCCATCCACATCTGCGCTACCAGGCTGAAGCCGGTGAGGGCGGCATCGAGCCAAGGCTGGGCAGCATCCGTCCAGTGCGCCATGGCGGCACCGAGCAACAGACTGCCGACGGCGCCCACCGCCAGGCTGGCCATGATCGCCGGCACGCCGAGGCTGGTGACCTGACGCCCTTGCTTGATCGCGCCGGCGCGGGTCCACTGCCACCAACCGTAGACTTGCAGTGCGGCGTAGACCACCTGCAGCAGCATGTCGGAATAGAGTTTCACGTCGAAAAACACCCAGGTGTAGAGCAACACCATCACCAGGCCGATGGGCCAACACCAGGGGTTTTGCTTGACGGTCAGCCACACGGCAATCACCCCGAGGGCGGCGGCGAACAGTTCAAGCCCGGACATGGAGGTTCCTTGGGAGAGTGGAAGAGGGCGGTGATTGTAAACAAATCACCGCCGTTTCGCTCAGACCTTGAATTGGCGCAGCAGGCCGTCGAGCTGTTCGCTCAGGCCGCGCAAGTGCGCACTCGCCACACTCGACTGTTCCGCCGCCAGTGCGGTGCTGTGGGACAAGCCGGCGGCCTGGGTGACATTCTGGTTGATGTCTTCCACCACGTGGGCCTGTTGCAGGGTGGCGCTGGCAATCGAGGCGTTGAGGCCATTGAGGTTGCGCAGCGCCTGGCCGATGGCAGTCAGGCTGGCACCGGCTTGGCCGGCTTGTTCAATAGTCAGTTGCGAGGCGCTGTGGCTGTCGCTGATCACCTTGACCGCCGCTTCCGAGTGGCCTTGCAGGCGTTCGATCATGCTCTGGATTTCGGCGGTGGATTTTTGCGTGCGCTGGGCCAGCAGCCGCACTTCATCGGCCACCACGGCGAAGCCACGCCCTTGTTCGCCGGCGCGGGCTGCTTCAATCGCCGCGTTAAGCGCCAACAGGTTGGTCTGGTCGGCAATCGAACGGATCACTTCAAGTACGCTGCCGATCTGGGTACTTTCCGCAGACAGGGTGCGGATCACTTCCACTGCCTGGCTGATGGTGCCGGAGAGCTGGTCAATCTGCTGCAGGCTGCCGTCGATATTCACCTGGCCTTGTTGGGCCTGGGCTTGGGCGTCGCGCATTTCGCTGGCGGCGTGTTCGGCGTTCTTGGCCACGTCCTGCACGCCGTAGGTGACTTCGTTGATGGCGGTGGCCACCAATTCCATCTGCTGGGATTGTTGCTGGCTGCGGTCATGGGCCTGGGTCGCGTTGCTGCCCAGTTCCTGTGAGGACTGGCCCAGGGCATTGGCGCACACCTGCAATTGGCCCACTACTTGGCGCAGCTTGGCGGTGAAGCTGTTGAAGTGCCGGGACAGCTGGGTGACTTCGTCCTGGCCGTGGGTGTCGAGGCTACGGGTCAGGTCGCTTTCGCCGCTGGCGATGTTGCCCATGGCGTTCACTGCGTCCTGCAACGGTCGCACAATGCTGCGGGCGATCAGCGAGACCAGCAGCGCCATCACCACGGCGATACCCAGGCCGATGAACGAGGCTTTCCAGACCTGGCCGCTGAACTCAGCCTGCACATCGTCCACGTACACGCCGGAACCGATGATCCAGCCCCAGGGTTGGAACAGTTGGATATACGACGTCTTGGCCACCGGTGCTTCGGCGCCCGGTTTCGGCCAGCGATAGTTGACGATGCCGGCGCCCTTGGCCTTGGCCAGGATCACGAATTCGTTGAACACGGCAAAACCGTCGGGGTCGCGGATGGCCGAAAGGTTCTGGCCGTCGAGCTTGGGGTTGGCCGGGTGCATGATCATCACGGGCGTGAGGTCATTGATCCAGAAGTAGTCGTCATGGTCGTAGCGCAAGCCACGCACCGCGCTCAAGGCTTGCTTCTGGGCGGCTTCGCGAGTCATCACGCCGGTGGTTTCGAGGCCGTGATAAAACGTCAGGATCCCGCTGGCGGTCTGCACCACGTGTTGGGTTTGCTGGCGCTTGGCCTGGTACAGGTCGTCATGAATCTGCTTGAGCATCAGCAAACCCAAGGCCAGCAGCATCAGCACGGCGACTATCAGGATCAGCCACAGGCGCCGGCTGATCGACATATTGCGCAAACTGTTCATCGTCCTGTCACTCCGTGCTTTTTATAATTGTGGGTGCCGCATCGACTTTTCCGCCTTGTCTGATAGGCTTTCGGCCTGTATTCGGAAAACCTGAGTACTGTCTGATTTTTCACAAGATTTTTGCAGGTCGGGGTTGAAACTCAACACCGCGTCTTGTCGTCAGTGAACCATTAAAAAGATTAACGAGGCTTGCCATAGAGCAAGACCTTTGGGGGAAGCATGGATTTTTGGACCGCCATACAGGCATTGATTCTTGGCGTTGTGGAGGGGCTGACCGAGTTCCTGCCGATTTCCAGCACCGGCCACCAGATCATCGTCGCCGACTTGCTCGACTTTACCGGCGACCGCTTCAACGCGTTCAACATCATTATCCAGCTGGGCGCGATCCTGGCGGTGGTGTGGGAGTTTCGCGGCAAGATTTTCGAAGTGGTCAGCGGCCTGCCGACCCAGCGCAAGGCCCAGCGATTTACCGTCAACCTGCTGATCGCCTTCCTGCCGGCGGTTGTGCTGGGGGTGATTTTTGCCGACCTGATTCACCACTACTTGTTCAACCCGATCACCGTGGCCACGGCGCTGGTGATCGGCGGCGTGATCATGTTATGGGCCGAGCGCCGCGAGCATGAAGTGCACGCTGAAACCGTGGATGACATCACCTGGAAAGACGCGCTCAAGGTCGGCCTGGCCCAGTGCCTGGCGATGATCCCAGGGACCTCGCGTTCCGGCTCGACCATCATTGGTGGCTTGCTGTTCGGGCTGTCGCGAAAGACTGCCACCGAGTTCTCGTTCTTCCTGGCGATGCCGACCATGGTCGGTGCGGCTGTCTATTCGGGCTACAAGTACCGTGACCTGTTCCAGCCGGCGGACTTGCCGGTGTTTGCCATCGGCTTTGTGACCTCGTTCATCTTCGCGATGATCGCGGTGAAGGGCCTGCTCAGGTTCATCGCCAGCCACAGCTATGCCGTGTTTGCCTGGTATCGCATTGCGTTCGGCTTGCTGATCCTGGCGACCTGGCAGTTCGGCTGGATCGACTGGGCGGCCGCCAAGGCATGATGATCCAGCATCCCCGTCTGAAAGCGGCGATCTTCGTGCTGTTATGCGCAGCGCCGCTGCTGGGTTCGGTGCTGGTATGGCAGCGCGGCGAGACTGTGATTCCGCTGGCGGCCTATGGCGTGGTCAGCGTGATCGCGTTCTTCCTGTACTGGAGCGACAAACGCAAGGCGCGCACTAACAGCTGGCGCACTCCGGAAAACATCTTGCACGCCGTGGAACTGGCGGGCGGCTGGCCGGGGGCGTTGATTGCCCAGCAGGTGTTCCGGCACAAGACGCGCAAGGTGTCTTACCAGGTGTTGTTTTGGGTGATTGTGTTGTTGCATGAGGTGTTCTGGCTGGATCAGCTGTTCCTCGGTGGCACCTTGCTCTCAGTGCTCTAGACCTGTGGCGAGGGAGCTTGCTCCCGTGGCGGCCTGCTGGTCGACCGAGCTGTATCAGGTGTAAGCCGATCAAAATGTGGGAGCGGGCTTGCCCGCGAAGGCTATGTGTCAGGGGCTAGAGCTCTGAGACCGGAGTACATATCCATTTCTGCGATAACGGCTGATATGGGGTCCGCCCTTACGGCGGGTCACTTTTGGAAGAGTCCGAATGCGGCCCAGCCAAAAGTAACCAAAAACGCTTCGCCCCACCACTCGGCACCTCGCCTAGGCTCGGTGTGCCCGAACGAAGGCTTGAATCCGTGGGCCGCCGCGATGGGCCATCCTTGGCCCAGCGCGGCTAACCCGGCGTCCTGCCGGGTTACCCACGGATTCAAGCCTGCGTTCGGCCAGCGCGGTTTACGGGGCGCCTCAGATCAAGATCAAGATCAAGATCAAAAGCAGAGCAACCGATAGTCACTTAGATACCTAGGTGCTTTGCGTCAATCGTCCAGCAACAACCCAATCTGCGTGCGCTTGGGCAACTTGCTGACGACAAGCTGGTGCGAACGCCGCACCAACCCACGCAACTCCTCAGCACCCAGCGGGTAGGGCGTATTCATGATGATCCACTGCGCCCGCGCCAGATACGGCGCCGGGTGAATGCCTGGGCGGTCCACATGGCCGAGGAACAATTCCTTGTCGACCTTGAACGCCAACGACTCACCCCTTAGGTTCTGCAGCGCGAACATCTTGTTGCCGGCAATCGAAAACACACGTACGCCGCCCCATTTGTAATCCTCCCGCGCGCCCGGCAGGCTCAGGCAGAAGGCGGCGACTTGTTCTTCGGTCATCCTCATAGCAGGCGGTCTCCGCAACCTTTGAAACCTTCTTCCAGGTAGTCGATCCAGGCACGAATGGCCGGCAACACGCCGCGACGATGCGGGTACACCGCTTGCAACCAGCCGCCAGGCAAGGACCACTCCGGCAGCAGTTGCACCAACCGGCCGCTGGCCAATTCCTCTTCGCAATACATCATCGGCAGCACGGTAAAGCCCAGCCCCATGATGGCGCTGGCCTTGCGCACGATGAAATCGTCGATCCCCAGCCGGGCTTCCATCGCCAGGTCGTGAGTGTTGCCCTGGGGGTCGAGGATGCGTTGATGCACCAGGCGATCCGCCTCCAGTGCACCGAGGATCGGTAGCTGCTTGAGATCCTCAAGGGTCGCGACCTGACGGCCGTGCATCAGCGCGGGGCTGGCCACCAGCACGGTCTGGGCCTGACGCAGGCGCTTGGTCACCAACAGCGGATCCTCATCGCCCAGCTCGCGTACGCGCAGAGCGACATCGATACCCTCGGCGACCAGGTCGACACGGCGGTTGACCAGGGTCATCTCCAATTGCACCTGGGGATGAGCCGCCAGAAATCCAGCCACCAGTTCCGGCAGGATGTGCTGGGCCATGCCCACCGGGCAACTGACGCGCAGCCGTCCACGGGGCTCGCTGGACATGCTGGCCACCGCCTCATCGGCCATTTCCGCCTCCAGCAGCATCGCCTGACAATGCCGCAGGTAGCGCTCGCCGACGGCAGTGAGGGTGAGTTGGCGCGTAGTGCGTTGCAGCAGGCGTGCGCCGAGGCGTTCTTCCAGCTCGGCGATACGCCGCGACAGCCGCGACTTGGGAATCCCCAGCAGCCGGCCGGCGGCAGCGAAGCCACCGGCTTCCACGACTTTAGCGAAATAGTAGAGGTCGTTGAGGTCTTGCATGGGCAACCTATTGTCCTGTCAGTGGGACGAACTATCCGCGTCTGACGAGGGCAAATCCACTAC
This sequence comes from Pseudomonas sp. FH1, assembly GCF_000510895.2. NCBI lineage: Bacteria > Pseudomonadati > Pseudomonadota > Gammaproteobacteria > Pseudomonadales > Pseudomonadaceae > Pseudomonas > Pseudomonas sp. FH1. Next base: position 67,380 of record NZ_AOHM01000061.1, on the reverse strand, counting down.
AAATGTGCGCCAGCCATCAACACGTACTTCACGTGCACATACTCCTCGATCCCGTAATAGCTGCCTTCACGGCCATAACCGGACTGCTTGATGCCGCCAAACGGCACGGAAGCAGTGCCCACTGATCCGGAGTTGAGGATCACCATGCCGGCCTCCAACTGGCGCGACAGGCGCAACGACCGTCCCAGAGCGCTGGTGTAGGCGTAGGCCACCAAGCCGAATTCGGTCTGGTTGGCGCGGGCGATGACTTCGGCTTCATCCTTGAACGAATAGAGAGCGAACACCGGCCCGAAGATTTCCTCGGTCGCCAGGGGAGAATCGTCCTGCAAGCCGGTCAATACCGTCGGCTCGTAGAACAGGCCACCTTTTGCGTGGGGCTGGCCGCCCATCAATACCTTGGCCCCGGCGGCCTTGGCGTTTTCCACCAGTCGCGCCACCTTGTCGAAGCCCAGTTGATTGACCATGGGGCCGACCACAAAGCCTTCACGCAAGCCCTGGTCCACTTCGATCTCGGCCACGGCGTGCTTCAAACGCTTGATGAAGTCCTCGAGGATGCTGTGTTGCACGAAGATGCGGTTCGGCGAGATGCACACCTGGCCCGAGTTGCGCAGTTTTGCACTGACCAGTCCTTTCACCGCTTCGTCGAGGTTGGCGTCCTGGAACACGATAAACGGCGCGTTGCCGCCCAGTTCCAGGGTCATTTTCTTGATGCTCGCTGCGCACTGTGCGGCAAGCAATTTACCGACGCCGGTGGAGCCGGTGAACGAGATTTTGCGGATGCGTGGGTCGCCGGTCAGGATCTGGCCAATTTCTTTCGGGTCGCCCACCACCACTTCCAGGACGCCTGCCTCGATCCCGGCCTTGCGCGCGTATTCCAGCAACTTGAGGGCTGTGAGCGGGGTGTCTTCTGCGGGCTTGATCACCATGGTGCAGCCAGCCGACAGCGCTGTGGCGACCTTGCGGGTGATCATCATGAACGGGAAGTTCCACGGGGTGATGGCGGCGACCGGGCCGATGGCTTCCTTGGTGACCATCACGTTGGCATTGCGGTCGTGAGTGGGAATGGTGTCGCCGTACACGCGCTTGGCCTCTTCGGCGTACCACTCGATAAAGCCCAGGCCGTAGTCGATTTCACCGCGGGCTTCGCTCAGGCATTTGCCGTTTTCGCGGCAGAGCAGTTCGGCGAAGGCTTCCTTGTCGGCTTTTACCGCGTCGTGCCAGCGGCGCAGGATGTCGCTGCGTTCCTTGGCAAGCTTGGAAGACCAGTCAGGGAAGGCGGCGCAGGTGCGGTCGACGGCAGCCTTGACCTCGTTTGCGGTGTGCTGGGCGACACGGCCGATTTCTTCACCGGTGGCAGGGTTGTAGACGATAAGCATGGGGGAGTCTCCGAGGGCTGAAAGTGCTGTTTCAGGCTACGCAAATGCGGGATTTGAGCGAATATCCATTCCAATGTGCTGATTGCCTATTCCTATAAGTCCGTAGCCTCGTCGTGGATTGCGCGTTAACGTGGCGTTTTACGCTAAGGCCCGCAAACATGGATCGAACAGGCAGAATCATCGAGCTGATGGGCACCTTGGCGCCTGTGGAAGGCTATAACCTGAGCGCACTGGATGACGTGCGTTTCCTGCGCTCCAATCGCCCATTGCATCGGGTCCCGGTGCTGTACGACCCCGGCATCGTGATCGTCTGCCAGGGGCAAAAGCGTGGTTACCTGGGGGATGAGGTGTATTTGTATGACGCCCAGCACTACCTGGTGGTGTCGGTGCCGGTGCCTTTCACCATGGAGACCGACGCCAGTGAAGCCGAGCCGATGCTGGCGGTGTATTTGCGCCTGGATTTCACCCTTGCGGCGGAGCTGATGGTGGCCTTGGATGACTTCCCGCAATTGATCGAGGCCAACCCACGGGGCATGTATTCGTCACCCATGGATGACCGGCTCAGTGAATCGTTGCTGCGCTTCCTGCAAGTGATGAGCGTGCCGATGGATGCGCAGATTCTGGGGCCGGCGCTGATGCGCGAGATCTACTATCGAATCCTGACGGGCGAGCAAGGTGGCTCGATGCGCGCAGCCCTGAATCGCCAGGGGCAGTTCGGCAAGGTGGCGAGGGCGATTCGCAAGATCCATGGCTGTTATCACCAGCATCTGGACGTGGAAGCGCTGGCGCGGGAAGCGATGATGAGTGTGCCAAGCTTTCACGCGCATTTTCGCACTGTCACCGACACCTCGCCGATGCAGTACCTCAAGTCAACGCGTTTGCATCAGGCACGCCTGTTGATGCTGCGTAGCGATATCACCGCCGCCACGGCCAGTGCTCAAGTCGGTTACGAAAGCGCCTCGCAATTCAGCCGCGAGTTCAAACGTTTCTTCGGGCGCACGCCCCAGGCAGAAATCCAGTGGATGAAGCGCACCTATGCGTTGCCCGCACCGACGTCAGCGTCGATCTATGTGTCGTCGCACTGAGCATTGTCCTGCCAGCAGGACAAACAGTCGCATTTCAGCCGTCTAATCGTTTATTCGAATCATCTGTAGGATCAACCCCACTTGATCGCCCCGTCGCGATCCTCACTTGGAGATCCCGCATGAAACTGTTGCATATCGATTCCAGCATCCTCGGCGACAACTCGGCGTCCCGTCAGCTCAGCGCTGGTGTGGTCAAGGCTTGGCAAGCGGCTGAGCCAGGCGTGGAAGTGACCTACCGTGACGTGGCTGCCGAAGGCTTCAACCACTTCTCCGGCGCGACCCTGGGCGCCCTGGGCACTCCGGCTGATCAGCGCAATGCTGCGCAACAGCACGAAGCAGAACTCAGCGCCAAGACCCTGGCAGAATTCCTCGCCGCTGACGCGGTGGTGATCGCTGCGCCGATGTACAACTTCACCATCCCGACTCAACTGAAAGCCTGGATCGACCGCATTGCCGTCGCCGGTCAGACGTTCCGCTACACCGAAGCCGGTCCGGAAGGCCTGTGCGGCAACAAGAAAGTCATCGTTGTGTCGACCTCGGGCGGCCTGCATGTCGGCCAGGCGACCGGTGTGGCCCATGAAGATTATCTGAAAGTGCTGCTGGGCTTCCTCGGCATCACCGACATCGAGTTCGTGCGCGCCCATGGCCTGGCGTACGGTGATGAATTCCGCAGCAAGTCCTTGAGCGACGCCAACGTACTCATCAACGAACAATTGTTCGCGGCTGCGTAAAGCTTAGGTAAAACCGTGCCTTTCCTCGTTTCATTCTGAAGCGGGACGTCTAAACTCTGTATTCTGATCGCCTCAAAACGACCGGACTACGGAGTTTTTTCGTTTACCCGCTGTCATTACTTTGGCCCAGGTTATGCACGCATGGGTTTATCACCCGGTCGAGCGCCTTGAACCATGGACTTTTCAACCCGACATGCCGGTTTTTATGCAGCAAAGGTGGACATCCTCATGATGCGTCTTTGTGCTGTTATGGTTCTTTCCCTGCTCGGTGGCCTGGTTTCAGTGCACGCCGCGCCTGCGCCGCACCCGCATTGGAGCGTGGGCTTCCATCGCATGACCTTCCTGGATCCGCTGGATTTGCAGCCGATGAAGGCCATCGCTTTTTATCCCTCCACTGGGCTTGAGCACAGCACGCCGCTGGGCGCCTATCGCGTTGCCGCCACGGAAGATTCCAAGATTGCCATCGGCCGCTTCCCGATGCTGATGCTGTCCCACGGCAACACCGGCACGCCGCTGGCCTTGCATGACCTGGCCACTTCGCTGGCGCGTAAAGGCTTCGTGGTGGTGGCGGTGTTGCATCCTGGCGACAACTACAAGGACCACAGCCGCCTGGGCACGGTGAGTAACCTGTATGGCCGGCCGATCCAGATTTCCGAAGCGATCACGGCCACCTTAGGCGACCCGATGCTGTCGCCCTTCGTCAATGTCGATCAAGTCGGTGTGATCGGTTATTCAGCGGGCGGTGAAACCGCGTTGATCCTGGCCGGTGCCAAGCCGGACTTCGACCGCCTGCGTCGCTACTGCCAGGAGCGTCCGGAAGACCGCGACGCCTGCACCACCAAGGGCGAATTGGTAGTGGACCGCGACGACCTGCAGCCGCAATCCGACCCGCGTATTCATGCGTTGATGTTGATGGCGCCGTTGAGCTTGATGTTTGGCCGTCACACCCTGGCCGACGTGCATGTGCCAGTTCTGCTCTACAGCGGTGACGGTGACAAGCTGGTGGCCGTGGACAAGAACGCTGCGGCGCTGGCGCGCAAGTTGCCGGAACCGCCGGACTTCAAGCTGTTGGCCGGGGCAGGGCACTTTGTGTTCATGGCGCCGTGTGACAGTGATCAGTTGGCGGCCATGCCGGCGATCTGCACCGATGCCGACGGCGTCGACCGCGAAGGGATTCACCGTGACCTGATTTCCGAGGCGGGGCGTTTTTTCAGCCACACCCTCGGCCAAGCCACCCGCGCCGGGATGCAGACGGCTGATCAGTAAGCGCGACGCTTGAGCAGAACGGTCACGCCCAAGGCAGTTACCGACAACAGCGCGGCGCAGAAGAAGATCCAGCCATAGCCGAGGTTCAGTGCCACGGCGCCCATCAACGGCCCGGCAATCGCCAGGGCCAAGTCAAAGAACACCGCATAAGCACTCAGGCCCGCGCCACGGCTGCTGTTGGGCACCTGCTTGATGGCTTCCACGCCGAGTGCCGGGTACACCAGCGACAAGCCAAAGCCGGTCAGCCCTGCGCCAATCAATGCCACGCCCGTCGACGGCGCCAGCCAGAGCAACGTCAGGCCCAGGGTCTCGATGGTCATGCAGGCAATGGCGGCACGAAAGCCGCCAAACCGACTGATCGCAGAGATAAACACCAGCCGCGACAAGATAAAACACACGCCAAACACCGTCAGGCAGTACGCCGCACCGGCCCAGCCACGATTGAGGTAGTACAGCGTAATAAAGGTGGTGAGGGTGCCGTAGCCGATGGAGGCCAGGCACAGGCTGGCGCCAAAGGGTGCGATACGCCCGAACACTGCCCAGAACGGCAAACGTTCGCCACGCACCACTGGCACCGAGGGTTTATTGCGGATCAGCACCAGGCCCAGCGCGGACAATACGGCCAGTGCAATGCCGAGGCTGTTGTAGCCGTATTCGGCCACCATCACCACGCCCAGCGGCGCACCAATGGCGATGGCGCCGTAGGACGCGATGCCGTTCCAGGAAATCGAGCGCGCCGTGTGTTCGGCGCCGACGGCGCCCATGCACCAACTGATGGTGCCCACGCCGATCAGCCCTTGGGCCACGCCCAACAACAGTCGGCCGACAATCAAAATGCCCAGGCTCAAGGTGGGCATGCTCTGTAGCAACGTTGCAAAGAACGTCAGCACACCGCTGACCAGAATCCCCGCCAACCCCAACACAATGGCGCGCTTGGTGCCGACGTTGTCCGACATGCGCCCGGCCATGGGGCGGCTGAGCAGAGTCGCCAGGTATTGCGAACCGATCGTGACTCCGGCGACCACGGCGCTGAAGCCCAGTTGCTCATGCACATAGCCAGGAATCACCGCAATCGGCAGGCCGATGCAGATGAACGCGATAAAGGTGTAGAAGACGATAGAGACGATCTGCAGGGTGATCGACAGGGAGCTGGGGGCGGCGGCAGACATGGGCACTCGTTCGCGGGCGGGCGGTGAGGGCATCATGGCAAGGGCTTGGGGGAAAAGAAAGCAGGCTATCTATTAATTATGGCGCGCCATAAACATGCAAAAAGCCCCGTCACACAGGACGGGGCTCAATTTTGCCGCTTGCAGCTAAAAACTAATGGCTGCTCTTAAAACACCACACCTTGGCTACGCAGGTAATCATCATAGGTGCCGCTGAAGTCGATCACGCCGGTGGCGCTCAACTCGATGATGCGGGTGGCCAGGGACGATACGAACTCACGGTCGTGGCTGACGAAGATCAGCGTGCCCGGGTAGTTCTCCAGCGCCAGGTTCAGCGCTTCGATGGATTCCATGTCCAAGTGGTTGGTCGGTTCGTCCATGAGCAGCACGTTCGGTTTTTGCAGGATCAGCTTGCCGAACAGCATGCGGCCTTGCTCACCACCGGAAATCACCTTCACCGACTTCTGTATCTCGTCGTTGGAGAACAGCATGCGACCCAGGGTGCCACGGATCATTTGCTCGCCTTGGGTCCACTGGCCCATCCAGTCGAACAGGGTCACGTCGTCTTCGAAGTCGTGAGCGTGGTCCTGGGCGTAGTAGCCCAGCTCTGCGGCGTCGGTCCACTTGATGCTGCCGGCGTCGGGGGTCAGTTCGTTGACCAGGGTGCGCAGCAGGGTGGTCTTGCCGATACCGTTCGGGCCGATGATCGCTACGCGCTCGCCAGCTTCAACCTGGAAACTGAAGTCTTTGAACAGCGGCTTGCCGTCGAAGCCTTTGGCCATTTTTTCGACCATGACGGCCTGACGGTGCAGCTTTTTGTTCTGCTCGAAACGGATGAACGGGCTTACGCGGCTCGATGGCTTGACTTCGGCCAACTGGATCTTGTCGATCGCCTTGGCACGGGAAGTGGCTTGCTTGGCTTTCGAGGCGTTGGCCGAGAAGCGGCTGACGAAGGATTGCAGTTCGGAGATCTGCGCCTTCTTCTTGGCGTTGTCCGACAGCAGTTGCTCGCGGGACTGGGTCGCCACGGTCATGTACTCATCGTAGTTGCCCGGGAACAGGCGCAGCTCGCCGTAGTCCAGGTCAGCCATGTGGGTGCACACGCTGTTCAGGAAGTGACGGTCGTGAGAGATGATGATCATCAGGCTGGAGCGCTGGGTCAGGATGTTTTCCAGCCAGCGGATGGTGTTGATGTCCAAGTGGTTGGTCGGTTCGTCGAGCAACAGCACTTCAGGATCGGAGAACAGCGCCTGGGCCAGCAATACACGCAGTTTCCAGCCTGGGGACACTTCGCTCATCGGGCCAAAGTGTTGCTCCAACGGGATACCCAGGCCCAACAGCAGCTCACCGGCACGGGATTCGGCGGTGTAGCCGTCCATCTCGGCGAACTCGGTTTCCAGCTCGGCCACGGCCATGCCGTCTTCTTCGCTCATTTCCGGCAGCGAGTAGATGCGGTCGCGCTCGGCCTTGACCTTCCACAGCTCTTCGTGGCCCATGATCACGGTGTCGAGCACGGTGAATTCTTCGTAGGCGAACTGGTCCTGGCGCAGTTTACCCAGGCGTACGTTCGGCTCCAGCATGACCTGGCCGCCGGACGGGTCGAGGTCGCCGCCGAGGATTTTCATGAAGGTCGACTTGCCGCAACCGTTGGCACCGATCAAACCATAACGGTTGCCGGCGCCGAACTTGACCGAGACGTTCTCGAAGAGCGGCTTGGCGCCGAACTGCATGGTGATGTTAGCTGTGGAGATCAATTACTTTACCTATCAATGGGTTGCGAGCGTGGCGGCAGGAGCCTTCAGGCATGCGTCAACAGCGACATCAAGGCGCGAAACCCGGTCGCTGAGCAGAAGATTTTGGATGTGTGTTGGAATTTGGCGCGCATTGTCGCATATGTCAGGCGACAGTTGTATGTCCGGCGAAGGATGGTTTTGCCAAGGTCTCCGGCATCGCCAGCCACAGCAGCGCCAACGCCAGTGCCGCCACGCCAGCCAGGGTCAGGAACGCGGCGTTGTAGCCGGCCTGTTGCACCACGAAACCGGCCAGGCTGCTGCTCAATGCCGCGCCCAGACCGAAGACGGTGGACAGGGCACCCAGGCTGACGTTGAAGCGTCCGGTGCCTTGGGTCAGGTCCTTGACGATCACCGGGAACAACGCGCCGAAGATCCCGGCGCCGATGCCGTCGAGCATTTGCACGGCCACCAACCAGTACGGATCGCTAGACAGCGTGTAAAGCACACCGCGCAGCGGCAGGATCATGAAGCCGGCCATCAGCAAGGGTTTGCGTCCCCAGATATCGGCTTTGAGTCCGACCAGCCAGGCCATCGGTACCATCACCAATTGCGCGGCGACAATACACGCCGACGTCAGCGGCGTGGCCATCTGCAGGTTGATCTGCGAGAGCTTCTGGCTGACCAGCGGCAGCATCGCGGCATTCGCCAGGTGGAACAGGGCGCAGCAGATCGCAAACAACAGCAATGGACGGTTCGCCAGTAATACCCTCACGCCGGAGGGTTGTTCGTGGTCCGTGTGATGCTCCGGGTCAAAACCACGGGCGACCTCGTGATCGATCGCCTCTGCCGACACGCAACTGATCGCGACGATACTCGCCACGGCCATGAAGGCCATTAGGTAAAACACCACCACTTGCCCAAACAGGTAGGCCAAGCCGCCGGCCAACAGCGCTGCGACGGCATTGCCGGCGTGGTTGAAGGTTTCGTTGCGCCCTGTACGGCGGGTGAACGCGCGTGGTCCGGTGATGCCCAGCGAGATTGCGCTGATGGCGGGCGCGAATACGGACGCGGCGACAGCACTGGCGGCCTGGGTCAACGCCACAAGGCTGAAGGAACTGACAAAGGGCAGCAGCAGGCAGCTGCCGGTCACCACGATGGCGGCCAGCGCCACCACTGCGCGTTTGCTGCGGGTGCGGTCGATCAGTGCACCTGCCGGGCCTTGGGTGAGTAGGGCGGCGATACCTGCCAGGGTCATGACCACGCCGATGCTGGCCGGGTCCCATTTGTGCACGGCCAGCAAATAAATGGCCAGGTAAGGGCCGAGGCCGTCGCGCACATCCGCCAGGAAGAAATTCAGGCTGTCCAGGGACAAGGCATTACTCAGGTCGGAGTGTTTGGCCACGGCGAGGTCTTCGGAGGCGGCGTTCAGGGGCTGAACACGCATTGCGTTAATGACCTGTGGGCCCTGCGTTAAGTTTCGCCCGCTTCTCGGGGTTTTAATCCGAGGGCACTTGGCTTATTTTCTGGGCCTCGCTGTTATCAATATCTGGAGACGCAATGGACATGCCCTCAGCTCAACAGGCAATCGACTGCAACAAGGACGCCTGGGACCAATCCGCCAGCCTGCACAAAACCACTGACACCTGGAACGCGCTGCTCAACAGTGTCGGCGCGGCTGGCTTTTCTTGCCTGGACCCGACGCTGACCGGCTTGCTGCAAGCCGTGGGTGTGGACGGTAAGGATGTGGTGCAACTGTGCTGCAACAATGGCCGCGAAAGCCTTTCGCTGTATGGCCTGGGTGCGCGTTCGGTGGTGGGCGTGGATCAATCCCGGGCGTTTCTGCAACAGGCCCGTGAACTGGCCGACGTCTCACCGCACAGCCCTGAGTTCATCGAAAGTGATATCCACCAATTGCCGCAACGTTTGCAGGCGCGTTTCGATATCGCGCTGGTGACCATCGGCGTGCTGGGCTGGATGCCGGATGTGGCGCAGTTCATGCGCCACGTTGCCAGCACCTTGAAACCCGGCGGCACGCTGGTGATGTATGAAACCCATCCATTCCTGGAAGTGTTCGATCCGCGGGCACAAAACCCGTTCCTGCCGGCCAGTTCCTACTTTCAGCGCGAACCGTTTGTGCTGCAGGAGTCGATTGTCTATGAAGGCCAGGGTGAGGTGGCAGGACCCACATCCTATTGGTATGTGCATACCCTGGGCGACGTGGTCACTGCCGCAATCTGCGCACAGTTGCAGATCAGCCACCTGCAGGAGTATGCGCACTCCAATCGCGAAGAGCTGTACGACCAATATGAACACCAGCCTGCGCAACTGCCGATGTGTTTTACGTTGACCGCCACCAAACGCGCCGGATATGTCGATTTTCAACAGGCAAAAAGAAGCCCGCAAGAAGAGGCGGGCTAAGGGATTCACTGGAGTAGGTAGGCTTCACCCTATAGACCTGAAAGTGAAGGCCTTGTGAAAATACTGTCGCTGGTTCGGATTGATGCGCTGATCAGGCACGACGCACAAAAGTGCGCATGGTTTGACCTGGCCCAGTACTGAATAGGGTGGGCCTGGGCATATTTTCATCGGCTGCAATGAACACGAATTCATTCGCTTCCAGGCGATAGCTGGCCGGCAAATGCTTGCCTGCGTCATCGCCGATGGAGTCGATCCAGGTAATGCGTTTGGGAACGGCAGTGCTGTCCAGATAAAAACGGCCGGCGAGCAGTACCTCGCCACTGACGGTCTTCACTTCGAAGCGGTCGCCGGTAATGGTTGTGATTGCCCCAGGCGCGCTGTGAGCATCGACGGGATTGAGCACGCCACTGTCTTCGAGTGAGGTTTGCTCCCAGGCACCTTGAAGTGCTTGAACATCTGGATCTGAGATGGATGACATACAAATTCCTTTTTTCTGGGATTCAGTCGCCGAGCACTGCAGGAAATTCGGCACTTTTTATAGCTTAATGTGTAGCGCTGCGTAGGAATGGTCCTGTTTTTTAGAGATTTAGAGGTTTTTCCTTGAACGACAGGTGATTAGCGATATTTTGCCTGCCCGTCGGGTAACGTCTCATAACGGACCGTAATACTTTGGGTGTCTATCAGTAATGACTCCCGTGTAACTGAAACGAAACCTTTTGTGGCACAGGTATGAAACCTCGGTAAGCCTGGGTGATCCCTTTGTCGAAAGAAGGCTATGTGTATTGTGTGTCCGGACGTTGCCTCCTGTTTATTCAGTCGTTATTCAGGTCTGTTTGTTGGGCGCTGGATTTCAACTCATCAGGGTGCATGAACTTTGAACAACACTCCCCAGCTTCATCGTTATTTACCTTCAGATGAAGTCGATCTCTTTGAGCTGTTCGGCGCGATCTGGAAGCACAAAAAACTGGTCATTGGTTGCACGATCCTCGCAGGCTTTCTGGGAGTAGGCTATGTGTATCTGGCCCCCAAGGTGTATCAAGTCAGCAGTGTACTGCGGCCTGCGGCAATCAATGATCTGGACGCTCTCAACCGTTCAGAAGTCTACAAGTTGCCACCGGCTGACGCATTGACCAAGGTAGGCGCGCAACTCGACTCATACGAAGCAAGGCTAGGCTTTTTCAGGGCCAACCCGAAGCTCTTCGGGCGCTTCCAACAGCCTGGGCGCAGCCTGGAGCAGAGTTTTGAGGTATTCAACAACAAGGCTATTCACTTGGTACTCATGGAGTCCAAGAATCCCGACGCGCTCAACAATTATGTCCGCTTGGAAATGCAGTACCCCGACGGGATTGACGGGGCTGCAATTCTCAACGGGTTCGTGGCTCACGCTATTTCACAACAGCGCGAACAAGTGGGGGCCGACCTCAAGGTCATGGTCAATAATCGCCTCAACGAGCTCAAAGGCAAGATCGACGCTGCCCGCGCCAACTATGAAGCAGATAAAGCGTCGCAAATCGCTAGGTTGTTGGAGGCGGATAAGGTCAAGCGTGCTCAACTGCGAGACGAGCTCAGCGCCTTGCGTCTGGAGATGGAAGCACAACGCAACAGCCGCTTGGCTGAATTAGCGGAGGCTATCTCGATAGCCAGGACGATTAGCATCAAGCATCCCACCACGCCCTCCGCAATGGGGGCTGAGGCACAGCGAGGCTCGATCCAGGTGGTGCGCACCGAAGTGACCAATCAGAAGATCCCGCTTTACTTTATGGGCACCGAGGCGCTTGAGGCCGAGCGGGCAGCGTTGGCACGACGTACCAATAACGACTTTACCAACAGCCGCATTGCAGAAATTGGCAAGGCATTGCGCATGCTGGATGTTAATCGCGAAGTGGAAGTACTCGACAGCCGCAAGAATGAAGATGTGTTCTTGCAAGACCTTGAACCGTATTGGGCAGAAGAGGCTCGACTGCACAGCCTTAATATCGATATGAGCGCCCTGAAGCTGGTGACTGTGGACCAGCAGGCGCAGCCGCCGCTGAGCCCTATCAAACCGAAAAAGGGCTTGGTTATCGCGTTGAGCCTGTTGACAGGGCTGACGCTAGGAATACTGACCGCGTTGATTTGGCACTTTGCTCAGGTGCGCCGTGAAACCGGACCTTTTTCAGTGTTCGACGAACGTCGGACTCCACGTCGCTAGGCCGGGTTGGACCTATCGCAGGCTTGTCGCGCAACAAGCCCGCCCAACACATTCACAAGACAGCTTTTCACAATTCTTAGTTAACTTTTAGTTACAACCTGTGGCTAAATAACTGCAAAGGGCCACGAGCCGGGTTGTCACTCAGTCGGTCGGGCCCATTGTGTGAATTGTGATTTCAGGTGCTGCTATCCAACCTCGGCCGTTGTGGGCACGCAGGAGCAGCCTGTTCTCTTCTGACTTGTGACGAAATCTCTTGAAACTCATCATTGTTGTTCTCTACGTTGCCTCGATTGCGTATGTACACCTGCGTGGCCGGGTGCGGCACAAGCTGGGTCGCCAGCTCAGTGATCATTCGACCTTCCTGGCACCGATCAACTGCTTTCTCTACCTCTTCTCCAAGCTGCCCAGCCGACCGTATCTGTCGCCCAGCGATTTTCCCGATTTGAGCCCGCTCCAGGAACACTGGGAAGAAATCCGCCTGGAAGGGCAGAATCTAATGCGCGCCGGGGAAATCAAGCGTTCGGACCAGTACAACGACGTGGGTTTCAATTCGTTCTTCAAGTCGGGCTGGAAGCGTTTTTACCTGAAATGGTATGGCGACAGCCATCCTTCAGCGATGAAACTGTGCCCGCGCACCACTGAGCTGGTGCAAAGCATCGGTTCGATCAAGGCCGCGATGTTCGCCGAGCTGCCACCGGGCTCCAAGCTGGTACGCCACCGTGATCCGTATGCCGGTTCGTACCGCTATCACCTGGGCCTGGATACCCCGAATGACCCCGGCTGCTACATCAACGTGGACGGCGAAAACTACTACTGGCGTGACGGCGAGCCGGTGATGTTTGACGAGACCTACATCCACTACGCCGAAAACACCACGCAGCAGAACCGCATCATCCTGTTCTGCGATATCGAGCGCCCGATGAAGTATCGCTGGGCCGCTGCGTTCAACCGCTGGTTCAGCCGCAACGTGATGGCGGCCGCTGGCTCGCCCAACGATGCCGGGGACAAGACCGGTGGGCTCAACCGCGCGTTCACACGCCTGTACAAGATTCGTCTGCGCGGCAAGGAATTGAAAAAACGCAATCGCACACGCTACTACCTGGAAAAATGGGCGATCTTTGCTGGATTGGCAGCGATTTTCCTGCTGATCTGAGTTTCGCTGTGCGGGCGCTGTTCACTTCGGTGGATGGGCGCCCAGTTTGTCCCACATCCTCTTGCTGATCTTCTGTCGATTGGTATATCCCGCCCAGGGATCCGCTTTCAAAGCATTCAAACGTTGCTGCAGATTGGCGACTGTCCATTGTTGCGCACCGCGTAGCCCCTTCAACTCCTCACGACTGATCGGCACCGACACCGGCAAACCCGGCCGCGCACGCACGGAATACGCGGCTACGGTACTGGCTCCCCGTGCATTACGCAGGTAATCGATAAAGATCTTGCCGACCCGGTTCTTGGGCCCCGATGTCGCGGTAAAGCGTTCCGGCAACTGCTCGGTCATGAACTGGGCGATGGCCTTGGCGAACGCTTTGACGGTGTCCCAGCCGTCCCGACGCGCCAACGGTACGATCAGATGCAGGCCTTTGCCACCGCTGGTCTTCACGAATGCTTGCAGCCCCAGCTCATCCAGCACCGACAGGGTGAGTTGCGCGGCCTCCAGCATGGTTTTCCAGGGCAATGCCGGGTCTGGGTCGAGATCGAGCACAAACAGGTCCGGGGTTTCGATCTTGTCCGAGGTGGCGCCCCAGGTGTGAAACTCCACTGAGCCCATTTGCACGGCACCGATCAGCGCGCCGATGTTGTCGATTTCCATCAGCCGCGCATGGCCGGGATCGAGTGCTTGGTCGAGCTGCTTGATGTTGGGTATCGCCAGGCGCTCCGAGTGTTTCTGGAAGAATTGCTCGCCCTCGATACCTTCGGGTGCTCGCAGCAGTGACACGGGCCGATGGTGCAGAAAGGGCAGAATCCACTGGCTGATGCTGTCGTAGAACTGCGCCAGTTGCTGTTTTTGCGTACCGCTTTGTTTATCGATCACGCGGTCTGGGTGGGTGATGTTCACATCACTGCGGGTCTTCTTGGCAGGCTTCATGGATTTGGCCGTTCGCGGTTGTTCATGAACAATCTGCGCTGCCGGCTTGTCGGTGCGCAGCCCGACGAATGCGGCTTGGCGGACCACGCCCTCGCGTGTCCACTCGGCAAACTGCACCTCACCGACCAACGTGGGCGCTACCCAATGCACGCCTCGTGCTTGGGTGCTGGTCAGCGGCTTCTCAAGCGGCGATGTCTTGCGCTCCAACGATGTCAGTTGCGCATAGATAGTCTTGAGCGATGCTTGATCAAAACCCGTGCCCACGCGGCCTGCGTACACCAGGCCAGTCTCATCATTTACTGCCAGCAACAACGCGCCGAACCCCGTGCGTGAGCCTTGCGGCCGGGTATAGCCGACAATCACGAACTCCTGGCGCAACCGGCATTTGAGTTTGATCCAGTCGGCATTGCGGCTGGAGACGTACGGACTGCCCAGGCGCTTGCCGATCACGCCTTCGAGGGCCAAGTCGCAGGCGCTTTCAAAGATGTCACGGTGGTGCGCAGTGAATGCCTCGGAAAAACGTAGCAATTTGCTGCGGCTACCGGCCAGCGCGACCTTTAGAGCGGCACGGCGATCCTCGACTGGCGCCAGGCGTTGGTCCTGGCCGTTGAGAAAGGGGGCATCGAACACGTAGTAGACGATGTCGAGGCTACGGCCGATATCAAAAGCATTTTGCAGCGCCTGGAAGTCTGGCAGGCCGTCGCCATTGAGGCTGACCACCTCGCCATCCAGCCAGCTGTCCTTGAGCTTCAGAGCCTGCAAGGCCTTGACCTGGCGCGGCAGACGGTCGGTCCAGTCATGCCCGTTGCGGGTAAACAGGCGGACGTCGCCGTCCTGAATGCGTGCAAGCATGCGGTAGCCGTCGAATTTGATTTCGTATTGCCAATCGCCTTCGGGGGCGCGATCCACCAGGGTGGCCAATTGCGGGGTGAATTGCTCGGGAAACTGGGTTTTCCTGGCTTTGGCCCGAGCCTTGGATGTTCCCACTGAAGCATCGCTGAGCACGCTGTTCGGCTGGGCCTGGACGATATCGTAGTCGTCGGCCGCGCGCGCCTGCGGGTCCTTTTCCTTGATCAGCAGCCATTGTTGCTTGTCGCCGCTGCCTTTCAAGCGCGTGCGCACCAGCGCCCAGTCGCCGGAGAGTTTCTCGCCGACCAGGGTGAATTTGAGCTTGCCGGCCGCGTAGGCCTTGCGGGGTTCGTCATGGGGCTGCCAGATGCCACGGTCCCACACGATGACATCACCGGCGCCGTACTGACCGGCGGGAATGCTGCCTTCAAAGCCGCCGTAGCTCAGCGGATGATCTTCTACATGCACGGCCAGGCGCTTCTGGCTGGGATCCAGGCTCGGGCCTTTGGGCACGGCCCAACTGAGCAGCACGCCATCGAGTTCCAGGCGAAAGTCATAGTGCAGGTTGCGTGCGTCGTGCTTCTGGATCACGAAGGACAGCGCCGAGGCTTTGCGTTTAGTACCAGGCGCACTGCCTGCCGGTTCGGCGGTAATCCTGAAATCGCGCTTGCGGTTGTATTCGCTGAGGGGCTTGGACATGACTCAGGAGGCCTTGGTGGATTTCTTCGTGGCAGGCTTCTTCGCGGGTTTACCGGCCAGGCTGCGCTTGAGCAGTTCCGTCAGGTCGATCACATCGGCGGACTTGCGCTCTTCGCTGTCCTTGGTCTCCACATCCTCGATCTTGCCGGCCTTGGCCTTTTTGGCCACCAGCGCCATGATTTTTTCCTGGAAGCTGTCGCGGTAGTCATCGGGCTGCCAGTCCGCGCTCATGTCGTCGACCAGGCGCTTGGCCATGTCCAGTTCGCCCTTGGCCAGGTTCGGCTTGGTCACGTCGCTGCCCAGTTCCAGTTCGTCCAGGCTGCGCACTTCGGCGGGCCAGCGCAGCATCACCAGCACCAGCGCCGAGTCCAGGGGCATTAACGCCGCCAAGTGCTGCTTTGTGTGCAGCACCACATTGGCTAGGGCGACCTTGCGGGTTTTTCTAAGGGTTTCCCTTAGCAAGGCGTAGACCTTGCCGCCACGCTTATCCGGTGCGAGGAAGTAGGGGGTGTCGATGTTCTGCAACGGGATCTGGTCGCTGGCGACAAACGCGATGATCTCGATGGTCTGGGTCGATTTGGGGTGGGCCGAGCGGATTTCTTCTTCGCTGAGCACCACGTAGCGGCCTTTCTCGAACGCAACGCCTTTGACAATGTTGTCCTTGGTCACTTCCTTGCCCGTGGTCTTGTTGATGCGCTTGTAACCGACCGGGTCCATGCTGCGCTTGTCCAGCCAGTCAAAGTCAATGCCTTGAGAGGAGGTGGCCGAGACCAATGAGACCGGGATATGCACCAGGCCAAAGCTGATGGCGCCTTTCCAGATTGCCCGTGGCATAGGTGCGATTCCTTTTGAAGAGGCTGTGTTCTGGTGACTCGAAGGCGGTGGGAAAAGTTTCCCCGAGCAGATGCGCGGACAGATCGTGTTACACCTGATGAGAAACTATTTAGTGTCGAAAGCCGAACCCAAGGCGTAGCGTGTTATCGAAAGCACGTACTCCTCGCCCCAGAGAGGCTTTGTCATGAACAGTTGTATGCGTCACGTAGCAGCGCTGTTGTTGGGTCTGGCCCTAATGCCTGTGGCCCAGGCGCAAAACCTGCCCGGCAGCAACAATGGCAACAACGGCCCGATCCACCGGGCCAATCCTAATAGCATGCAGGGCACCCAGCCAAATGCGCCGGCCGTTCGCGGTATCCAGACCGGCCCGACCACACGCACGCCGACCCTGGAAAACGGCGGCATCGGCAACAGCTACCCCAAACGTAATGCCGCCCCCAGCCGCCCGGCCACCGAAACCAAAGCCCCCACTTATGATGCCAACGGCAATCGCCGGTAAGGATCTCGCCTTATGCTTCTACGCAAAAGCCTGTTAGTCGCCCTTTGCGCCACCACGCTGCTGCCGTTGACGGCCGCTCACGCCGCTGACGCCCAGCAGTTCCCCAGCGAACAGGGCAGCATCACCGCGACGCCAATCGCCAAAGGCCTGGACCACCCTTGGGCGGTGGCCTTTTTGCCGGACAAGCAAGGCTTTCTGGTGACGGAGCGCCCTGACCACCTGCGCTTTGTCAGCCCCGACGGCAAGCTGTCCGCGCCACTCAAGGGCGTGCCGCAAGTCTGGGCCAAAGGGCAGGGCGGTCTGCTGGATGTGGTGTTGTCGCCGGACTTCAAGGAGGACCGCACGGTCTACCTTTCTTACGCGGAAGGCGGCGGCAAAGGCGGTACCGCTGGCACAGCCGTGGGCCGTGGACGCCTGGCGGCAGATCTGAGTGGCTTGACCGACTTCAAGGTGATCCTGCGCCAGGAGCCCAAGTTGTCGACCGGCAACCACTTCGGCTCGCGCCTGGCGTTCGACCGCGATGGCTATCTGTTCGTGACCCTGGGTGAAAACAACGATCGCCCGACGGCCCAGGACCTGGACAAGTTGCAAGGCAAGGTCGTGCGCATCTACCCGGATGGCCGCGTGCCGGATGACAACCCCTTTGTCGGCCAGCAAGGCGTGCGCCCGGAGATCTGGTCCTACGGCCAGCGCAACCCTCAAGGGCTGGCGCTGAACCCGTGGAGCGGCACGATCTGGGAAAACGAACACGGGCCGCGCGGAGGTGATGAGATCAACATCATCGAGCGCGGCAAGAATTACGGTTGGCCGTTGGCCACCCACGGCATCAACTACTCCCTGACACCGATTCCCGAAGCCAAGGGCAAAACGGTGGAAGGCACAGTGCCGCCCCATCATGTGTGGGAAAAGTCGCCGGGTATCAGTGGCATGGCGTTTTACGATGCGGATCGCTTCAAGCCCTGGCAGCACAACGTGTTTATCGGTGCGCTGGTCAGCCAGGAGTTGATCCGGTTGCAGTTTGATGGCGACAAGGTGATCCACGAAGAACGTTTGCTCGGCGGCCTGAAGGCGCGGATCCGCGATGTACGGCAGGGCCCGGACGGGTTCTTGTATGTGCTGACGGATGAAGATGATGGCGTGTTGTATCGGGTTGGGCTGAATCAGGATAAAGCAGTGGGGCCGGCAAACCGGCCCCAACTGTTTTACAGCCCCAAATCGGACAACCCCGGATGATCATCCGGGCGTCGGCCCAGCGGCCAGTGGAACTTGCGCTCGCTTTCCTTGATCGGTAGATCGTTGATGCAGGCAAAACGATTGGCCATCAGGCCGTTCTCGTCGAATTCCCAGTTTTCGTTGCCGTAGGAGCGGAACCAGTTGCCCGAATCGTCGTGCCACTCATAGGCATAACGCACCGCAATGCGGTTATCGGTGAATGCCCACAACTCCTTGATCAGGCGGTAGTCCAGTTCCTTGGCCCACTTGCGGGTGAGGAAACCTTTGGCTTCTTCGCGGTTATGCGCAAATTCGGCACGGTTACGCCACTGTGTGTCCAGCGTGTAGGCCAGGGACACCCGCTGCGGATCACGGGAGTTCCAGCCGTCTTCGGCCAGGCGGACTTTCTCGATGGCCGACGCGCGGGTGAACGGCGGCAGGGGCGGACGTGTTTCTACAGTCGATGACATTGGCAGTTCCTCAATGAATAAGGATTGATCGGAAGTTGCGCCTACTGGCGGGTTCAAAGTCCCAATAACGTTCGCGCCATGCATTGCGCATTATCGGCAGCCGTTGAATCGCCCATCACCAGGGCAACGGTAATGGCGCCATCGATCAGGATCAGCAGTTGCGCGGCCTGCCGTTCGGGGTCGGGGGTGCCATGTGCTTGACACAGTTCAAGTGCGTACTCGAACAGTTTCTGTTTATGCGCCTTGGCCAGCAGGCGCACCGGGTCTTGCGGAT
Source organism: Pseudomonas sp. FH1 (assembly GCF_000510895.2). Taxonomy (NCBI): domain Bacteria; kingdom Pseudomonadati; phylum Pseudomonadota; class Gammaproteobacteria; order Pseudomonadales; family Pseudomonadaceae; genus Pseudomonas; species Pseudomonas sp. FH1. The sequence goes on along the minus strand of NZ_AOHM01000061.1, from coordinate 48,491 downwards.
CACCGGTTTCGCCACTGGTGTTGATGAACGCGCAGCCCCGGAAGTCAGCCGTGCCGAACCAGTCCTTGAGCGCGCTGAACAGCGCCAGCAGGCGTTCTCCGGTGTCTTCGCGACGTTCCACTTCAGTGCGCAGCCACTGCATCCAGCGTTCATCGCGACGTTGCAGCGCGGCCATCACCAACTCGTCTTTATTGGCAAAGTAGCGGTAGATACTTTTTCTCGAGACGCCGGCAGTTTTCACCAGAAAGTCCATGCCGGTGGCGGCGATGCCATGGCGATAGATCAACTTTTCTGTGACGTCGAGGATAATTTCGCGGGTTTCATTACTGGTCATGTCGTTCATGCTTCGAACAGTAGAACGATCGTTCTTCTTGGTCAATTAAAATTTTTCCATGCGGCGCAGCGAGACCTGAGCACCCTCATGGTGTAAGCTCGGGGCCTCTTCGGATTCGACCCATTGCGAGCCTTATGCCGTCGTTCTTCAAACGCTCCCTGTTGCCCAAACTGCGCGGTTTCCCCCTCACTCCTGATGCCCTTGAGGTGCTGTCCGGCGCCGACGCTTATCGTCGCTGCCTGCTGGAGAAAATTGCCCAGGCCACCCGGCGCATCTATATCGTCGCGCTGTACTTGCAGCAGGACGAAGCGGGGCAGGAAATCTACGACGCCCTGCACGCCGCCAAGGCTGCACGCCCGGCGTTGGACATCGTGGTGGTGGTCGACTGGTTGCGCGCCCAGCGTGGTTTGATCGGCGCCGGCAAACAACCGGGCAACAGTGCCTGGTACCAGGCCATGACTCAAAGCCACAGCAGCGAAGTGCCAGTGTACGGCGTGCCGGTGCAAACCCGCGAGTTGTTCGGTGTGCTACACCTCAAGGGCTTTGTGATCGACGACACGGTGCTGTACAGCGGCGCCAGCCTGAACAACGTGTACCTGCACAAGTTCGACAAGTACCGTTTCGACCGCTACCACTTGATTCACAACAAAGCGCTTGCCGATTCCATGCAGCATCTGGTGGAGCACGGTTTGGTGGCGTCCAAGGCGGTCAATCGCCTGGACCTGCCCAACCCGCCCACCACCCGCAGCCTGCGCAATGACATCGGCGATCTGCGCAGCCGCCTGAAGCACGCGGCATACGACACCACGGCCGGGCAACTGCCCAATGGTCACCTGTCAGTCAGCCCTTTGCTCGGGGTCGGCAAGAACAACCCCCTGAACCGGGTGATTCTCGAACTGATCGCCAGCGCCCAGCATCAGTTGACCATCTGCACCCCGTACTTCAACCTGCCGCTGCCGGTGACCCGCGAAATCAACCGCGCCCTGGCGCGCGGGGTGAAGATCGACATCGTCGTCGGCGACAAGACCGCCAACGACTTCTACATCCCGCCCAGCGAGCCGTTCAAGGTCATTGCGGCGTTGCCTTACCTCTACGAAATCAGCCTGCGCCGCTTTGCCAAACGCCATCAGCCGATGATCGACAGCGGCCAGTTGAACCTGCACCTGTGGCGTGACGGCGATAACACTTACCACCTCAAGGGCATGTGGGTCGACCAGCGCTACACCTTGCTCACCGGCAACAACCTCAACCCGCGCGCGTTCCGCCTCGACCTGGAAAACGCCTTGTTGATCGATGATCCCAAAAGTGAATGGCTGGCGCCGCGACGCACTGAGTTGGCGCAGATTTTCCAGCACACCACGCGGATCGAGCGTTATCAGGACCTGCAAACGCTGCCGGACTACCCGGAGGCAGTCGGCAAGTTCCTGCGCCGTGTCAGCCGTGTGCGGATCGAACGCTTGCTGTACCGCATCCTGTAAACCGGCAGGAAAAAAAAGACCCAGCGCCTTCAACAGGCGCTGGGTCTTTTTTTGTGTGTCGCTTAGTTCAAGCCCAGCTTGCCGCGCAAGGTGGACAGGTCTTCCGCCAGGGTGTTGACCGGGCCCACCAAGGCCTTGCGGTCGTTTTCCTTGACCTTGTCGTAGGTCTCGAAACCACCGTCCTTGGTCTTGTACTTGGCCAGGATCTTGTCCACCGTGGCGAAGTTCTTGTCGACCTTGGCCAGGAACACTTTGTCTTGTTTCTCGATCTGACCACGGAACAGGTCGACGATTTTCTTCGCGCCGTCGATGTTGCCCTGGAAGTCATACAGGTCGGTGTGGCTGTAGCGGTCTTCTTCGCCGGAGATCTTGGTGGCGGCGACTTCTTCAAGCAGGGCTGCTGCGCCGCCGACGACTTTCTCCGGCGGGAAGGTCAGGCCGTCGACGCGGGTCTTGAGGTCATTGACGTCGGTGTTGAGCTTGGCCGTCAGCGCTTCCAGGCCCTTGGTGGTGTTCTGCGAGAACAGCGCGTATTCGATACGGTGGAAACCGGTGAAGTCTTCGGCGGTCACGCCTTTTTCGTGGTCGTCGACGCGCGAATCGATGGACGCATCGAGGTCGCTGAACAGCTCGGCGATCGGCTCGATGGACTCATAGTGCACACGGGTCGGCGCGTAGAGTTTCTTGGCGGTGGCCAGGTCGCCCTTGTTGATGGCGTCGGTGAAGGCTTGGGTCTGGGTGACCAGCTCGCCGATTTCTTCGGTGACGTAGATCTTGTAGTCCGACACCGGCCCTACCAGGTCCAGCGGTGCGGTAGCGGCGAAGGCTGCCAGCGGCGAAAGGGTCAGCAACAACGACAACGCGATAGACGACTTTTTCATGGGACGATTTCCGCTCTGGGTTTGTTTTAGGTATGGGCAGTGGTGTGAGGGTGCGTTGCAGCCAGCAGCGTGCGGCCGATGAAATCCTTGGGCCCGGTGACCCCCGGCAAGGTGAAGAAGTACCCGCCGCCGACCGGCTTGAGGTATTCCTCCAGAGGCTCGCCGTTGAGCCGGGTTTGCACGCTGATAAAGCCTTTCTCCAGGTCAGCCTGGTAGCAGATGAACAACAGCCCCATGTCCAACTGACCGTTTTTGTTGACGCCGTTGGAGTAGTTGAACGGCCGGCGCAGGATCAGGTTGGCCTGAGTCTGCGGGGTGCGCGGGTTGGCCAGGCGGATGTGGGCATCGAGCTTGGTCACTTTGCCTTCCGGGTCCTTGCTGTAGTCTGGCACTTGGGTTTCTTTGTCGCCGTCCATGGGCGCGCCGGTCGGTTTGACGCGGCCGATAATGCTTTCCTGTTCTTGCAGTGGGGTACGGTCCCAACGCTCGACGAAGTTGCGGATAATGCGCACCGCCTGATAGCTGCCGTTGGCCGCCCAGGCCGGTTCGTCGCTGCCAGGCTGCACCCACACAATCTGGTCCATGGCCTTGGCGTCGTTGGAGTTCGGGTTGGCCGAACCGTCACGGAAACCCAGGAAGTTGCGCGCACTCTGCGCAGGCTCGCCGGGTTTGCTCGGTGCCTGGGGCGGCACGCTGCCTTCCTGCTTCCAGCGCACCAGCAGCAAGTCGGGCAGGTTTTTCACGATGTCGCGCAGGGCGTGGATATTGGTGTCCGGCGTGTTGGAGCTGAATTGCAGACTCAGGTCGCCGTGGCACTGCGCCGGTTCCAGCGCATCGTTGGGGAAACCAACCATGCGGCTCAGGCGTTTGGGCTTGACGGCGCTGAGGCCGAAGCGCTCATCGAACAGGGATTCGCCGACCGAAACGGTAATGGTCAGGTTGTCCGGGGTGACCACCGGGCCGAGGATGCCGGAGTCGGTCGGCGGCAGTTTCGGGTCGACTTGCGGTACGGTGCCGCCGGTCATCAGGAAGCTGATGCGTTCGTTCAAGGTACGGAACAGCCGCTCCAAGTCCTCACGATCACTGGCCAATACATCGAATGCCACGAGCATGCCGCACGCCGGGCGCGGGGTGACGATGCCGCTCTGGTGCTTGCCGAAAAAATCGTGGTGGTCCTGGGTCTTGTCGCTGCGCGGTGCGGTGGTGACTTGCTCGGCGGCCATGGCCGGGCAGGTCAGGGTGCTCCCGGCAATGGCGGCGCCAGTGGCGGCCATGCCCAGCAGGACACGGCGGCGAGTAAGGTCAAACTGTTCTGAATCACTCATGTGTGCGGTCGTCTTCACTGCAGGCCGGAGAGGCCAAGGGCGGGGTCGATTCCATCGAGTGCAGCGGCCAGAGCCTTGGCCTTGTCGGCGATCTGCTTGCGCTGATCGGCGGTTACGCTGTCGTAGGTGGCGTAACCCTTGTCGACCTTGAAGACCTGGAGTTCGGCATCAAAGGCGGCGAGGGCGCTGTCGACCTTGGGCAGCAGGTCGGCGGCAGACTTGGTCAGCAGTGGGCGCATCAGGTCGACAACCTTGTGGGCAGCTTCCAGGTTGGCGGCGAAACCATTCAGGTCGACGTGGCTGTAGCGCTCCTCTTCACCGCTGATGGCACGTACATCGGCCAGGCTGTTGAGGTTGCGCACCACAATGCTCACCAGTTGCTCCGGCGGCAGCGACTGGGCGAGCAATTGTTGCTTGAGCGTGGTGACGTCGGTCAGCAGGCGCTGGGCAACCGGCGCCAAGCCATCGAGACTGCGTTGTTGGAACAGGCTGTATTCCAGGCGATGGAAGCCGCTGAAGGCTGGGTCCTGCTCGCGTTTTTCAAAGTAGTCGGCGCGGGCGTTGATCGCGTTGTCCAACTCGGCGAGGCGTTGCGACGCGGGGGCCAGTCGTTGGTAAGCCTCGCGCGCTGGAACATAGAGCGCTTGAGCCTGGGCCAGGTCGCCGGCGTCGACGGCCTGTTGCAAGGCGGTGACGGCCTTGACCAAGGCGTTGCCTTGGCTGCTCAGGTACACGCGGAACTCCGACAGCGGCCCGATAAACGCCACCATCGACGGCTTGGCCTTGGCTTGCGCGTCGGACTCGGCGGTCGGCGTTACGTGCAAGGTGCCGCGCGGGTTGCTCAACAGGCCGCAGGTGATCGCGTAGTCGCCGGGCAGCAGGTTGGCGTTGATCACCTGGCTCAGGCCGGGGGCGATGTTTTCACGTTCTTCAACCACCAGCACGCCGTCGAGGATTTCCCATTCCACCGCACGGTCGGACCGGTTGATGATGCGAAAGCTGGCGCGGCCGGCGGGCACCGTCAGTTCATTCGGTTCGCAGGCATGGCCATGGATGGTCACGGCGATTTCATTGTGGTTGGTCTGGCGCTTGCTGGCCGCCAGTTGCGAGGCGTAATAGAACAGGCCTCCGGCGGCGATCATCACGACCACCGAACCCGCCACGGCCCAGCGCAGGGCGCGGGGTGGCGAGGAGGGTTGAGGAGTAGGCTTGGACAAGAGGCGGTCCTTACTGGCTGGAAATGGAAGAGGGCGAGGCGGCAGGCTTGGACGGTGCGGCGGGCAGGAAGAACATCACCAGCGCCACCACCAGGTAAATCAGGTAGGCGCCGAGGGTGCTGATGGTCGGCGCTTCCTGGTAGCCGAACATGCCGGCCAATACCGAGCCCAACGGGCTGTCCATGGGCAGTGCGGCGCTGAAGTCGAACAGCACGGTTTGCAAGTGATTCCATACGCCCGCTTCGTGCAGGGCTTGCACTGAATTGGCGAGGATGCCGGCGGCCACGACGAGGATAAACAGGCCGGTCCAGCGGAAAAACGCGCCCAGGTTCAGGCGCATGCTGCCGGTGTAGATCAGGAAACCGACGATGATCGCCAGGATCAGGCCGAGCAGGGCACCAATCGGCGCGCCTGGGCCTTCACTCTGTTGGAACACGGCCAGCAGGAAGAACACGGTTTCCAGGCCTTCGCGGGCCACGGCGAAAAACACCATGAGAATCAGCGCGGTGACCTGGTGCCTGGAACCGGCCAGCGCGTGATCGAGGGATTCGTGCAGGGAATGCTTGATGGAGCGCGCCACCTTGCGCATCCAGAACACCATGGAACTGAGGATACCCACGGCGACCAGGCCGACGATGCCTTCGAACAGTTCCTGCTGCTTTTGCGGGAATTCGGCGCTGACCAGTTCCAGGCCGCCGCCGACCAGCAGGGCCAGTGCGGCGGCGAGAAATACACCGATCCACACGGCGGGCATCCACTGGCCACGGCCGGTCTGTTGTAGGTAGCTGGCGATAATGCCAACGATCAATGCGGCTTCAATGCCTTCGCGCAGCATGATGAGGAAAGGAACGAGCATTCGGCACCGCGTCACAACTAGATAGGGTGCTAAGTTGTAACATAATGATACTCATTGCTAAACAATAATTCTTGACGTTTGCTGAACAGTGGCTGAACGGTGGTGGCAATGCGCGTCCACCCTTATGATGCGTGCCATTCTTTGCGCAGCTCTGGATACGCGGTCCACCATGTCGGAAAAAGACACCATCTCCATTCATCTTGTGCGTGAAGCCTTGTTGCAAAGCTGCGACGGCGATGTGGCCCGTGCCGACGTGCTGCATAAAGCCGGCATTGACCCGCAGTGGCTGGCCGAGCCTGCCGCGCGGGTTTCGGCCACCACCTACGCGCGGCTGTGGCGTCTTCTGGCACTGCGCACCGATGATGAGTTCTTCGGGATGGACCCGCGCAAGCTGAGGTCCGGCAGCCTGGCGTTTCTCTGCCGTGCTGCAATGGCGCAGCCGACCCTCGTCACCGCCCTGGAAACTGGGCTCGGGTTCCTGTCACTGATGCTGGAGCGATTGCCCGCTGAGTTGGTGCGTCAGCAAAGCCTGGCGGAGATCGTGCTGGTTGAGCCCGAGGCTGAACCCAATCGAGCCTTCACCTACTTCACTTACTGGATGATTGTCCACGGCGTGGCCTGTTGGCTGGCAGGACGCCGTATTCCAATCCTGGCGATTGAGTTTCGCTGCGCAAAGCCGCACTTCTGCGACGACTACCAGGTGATGTTCTCCGACAACCTGCGTTTCGACCGACCCCGCACACGCATGATCTTCTCCGCCGACTGCCTGGCCCTGCCGATCAAGCGCACCCCGGAAGAACTCAAGCGTTTCCTGGCCCACGCACCGGCCAATATCCTGGTCAAGTACCGCGACCCCAACAGCCTCGCCACCCGCATCAAGCACGACCTGCGCCAATTGCCCCCCGATACCTGGCCGGAAACCGAAGGGCTCGCGGTCAGCCTATGCATCTCGGCCTCAACCTTGCGCCGTCGCCTGGCAGAAGAAGGGCAGACCTATCAGGGCCTCAAGGACAGCGTGCGTAAGGAATTGGCGATTGTATGGTTGGCGGAACCACAGATCAGCTTTGCCGAGATTGCGGCGCGGCTGGGGTTTGCTGATACGAGTTCGTTTTATAAGGCGTTTCGTAAGTGGAGTGGGTCGAATCCGGGGCATTATCGGAGTTTGATTCTGGGTGAAGCGCGTTAATCAAGGACCAAAAAAAGCCCCGTGACCGAATGGACCACGGGGCAAAAAATTGGCTGGATGCGACCAACCAAAGGAGCTCTTTACATCACTTGGCGCTGGCGACCACCGTGTCCGGCTGCCAACCACCGCCCAACGCTTTGTAGATCGCGACGATGCCGCGGTACAAATCCACTTCGGCCTGGGCCTGGGAGTCTTCGGCGGCCAGGCGCTCACGTTGCGCGTCGAGCAGTACCAGGAAGTCCACGGTGCCTTCGCGATAGCGGATCGCGGCCAGGTCGGCGGCGGCGCGGCTGGATTCGCTTTGGCGGATCAGCGAAACCAAACGTTGCTGACGCTTGCCGTAGTCGCTGAAGGCGTTCTCGGACTCTTCCAGGGCTAACAACACTTGTTGCTCGTAGGTCGCCAGTGCGCCATCTGCCTCGGCATCGGCGCCGCGCAAACGGGCGCGCACGCTGCCCAGGTCGAAGGCTGCCCAGGTGATGCTTGGGCCCAGCGCCCAGGCATTCGCGGCGGACGAGCCGATCTGCGAGCCACGCCCGGCGGTAAAGCCAAGGAAGCCGCTGAGGCTGACCCGTGGGAACAGGTCGGCCTTGGCCACGCCGATACGCGCGGTGGCGGCAGCCAGTTTGCGTTCGGCGCTGAGGATGTCCGGGCGACGTTGCAGCAGTTGCCCTGGATCGCCAATCGGCAACGCCTTGGCAATCGCCGGCAGGTCTTTCGGGCCCAGGTCGACGGTCAGCTTGTCGGGACGCTGGCCGAGGAGGGTGGCGATGCGGTTACGCTCGCGCACTTGCTCGGCCTGCAGTTGCGGCACGCTGGCTTCGACGGCCGCGAGGCGTGCGTCAGCACGCTCCACGTCAAGTTGGTCGCCCACACCGGCATCCCGCAGGCTGACCGTGATGGTGCGCGATTCCTGCTGGTTCTTCAGGTTGTCCAGGGCAATGCGTTCACGCAGTTGCGCACCCCGCAGTTGACCGTAGGCATCCACCAGTTCGGCAATCATGGTGACTTGCAGCTGGTACAAGTCAGCCTCGGCAGCCTGCTGGTCGGCGTCGGTGGCTTCCAGGTTGCGCTGGATGCGACCGAACAGGTCAAGTTCCCAAGCCATGTCCAGACCGAGGTCGTAACGCTCGGTCTTGACGCGACTGGTGGTCTGGCCCGGAATCTGGCCTTTGCCCTGGTCACTGCTGACCCGGCTGGTGATGGTCGGCATGGCGTCATTGCTGGCGTCATCGCGAATCGCGCGGGCCGCCCGCAGACGGGCAAAAGCGACGCGCAAGTCCCGGTTGCCTTGCAGCGATTGGGTCACCAACTGGTTGAGGGTCGGGTCCTCGAACTGCTGCCACCAAATGCCTTCGAACTTGGCGTGGTCATACGTTTTGGCGTCGGCAGCGGCCGTGATATTGGCCGCCTCCGGTGTCTGGGCTTTGTAGTCCGGGCCCACGGCACAGGCGCTCAGCGCCAGGACCAGCAAGCTCGGCAGGAATACTTTCACACTCATTGCTGTGTCTCCAGCTTCAAGGCCTTGGCCGCTTTGCGTGCCTCTTGGCGCTCCACATAGCGACGGATCAGTACGTAGAACACTGGCGTCAGCAACAGACCGAAGAAGGTCACACCGATCATCCCGGAGAACACCGCCACACCCATGGCATGACGCATCTCGGCACCGGCACCGCTGGACAACACCAGTGGCACCACACCCATGATGAAGGCGAACGAGGTCATCAGGATCGGCCGCAGACGCAGACGGCAGGCTTCCAGTACCGCAGCGAGCGGGTCGAGGCCTTCTGCCTGTTTGTCCTTGGCGAACTCGACGATAAGAATCGCGTTCTTACACGCCAGGCCCACCAGTACGATCAAGCCGATCTGGGTGAAGATGTTGTTGTCGCCGCCCGAGATGATCACCCCGGTAATCGCCGACAGCAGCGTCATCGGTACGATCAGGATCACCGCCAATGGCAGGCTCCAGCTTTCGTATTGGGCGGCCAGAACCAGGAACGCCAGCAGTACGCAGAGCGGGAACACGAACAGCGCGGTGTTGCCCGAGAGGATTTGCTGATAGGTCAGGTCGGTCCACTCGTAGGTCATGCCGTTGGGCAGTTCTTCTTTCAGCAGTTTCTCGATCGCCGCTTCAGCCTGGCCCGAGCTGTAGCCCGGTGCAGCGTTGCCGTTGATTTCTGCGGTGATGAAGCCGTTGTAGTGCATCACGCGGTCCGGACCCGAGGTGTCGCTGACCTTGATGAAGGTCGCCAGCGGGATCATCTCGCCTTTGTTGTTGCGCACTTTCAGCTGGCCGATCTGGTCTTCATCCAGGCGGAACTGCTGCTCAGCCTGCACGTTGACCTGGTAGGTCCGGCCGAAGCGGTTGAAGTCGTTGGCATACAACGAACCCAGGTAGATCTGCAGGGTGTCGAAGATGTCGCTGATCGCCACGCCGTGGGTCTTGGCCTTTTCACGGTCGATGGCGGCATCGACCTGGGGCACGTTAACCGTGTAGCTGGTGAACAGGCCGAACAGCTCCGGCGTGGTGCGGCTCTTGGTGATGATGTTCTGCACTTCTTTGTACAGCTCGTCGTAACCCAGGTTGCCCCGGTCTTCGATCTGCAGGCGGAAACCACCAATCGTACCCAGGCCCTGTACCGGCGGCGGTGGGAAGATTGCCATGTAGGCTTCCTGGATGCTGCTGTACTTGCCGTTCAGGGCACCGGCAATCGCGCCGGCGGACATGCTCGGGTCTTTACGCTCGTCGAACGGTTTCAAGGTCACGAACACGATGCCGCTGTTCGGGCTGTTGGTGAAGCCGTTGATCGACAGGCCGGGGAAGGCTACGGCGCTTTCCACGCCGGGTTGTTTCAGCGCGATGTCGGACATGCGCTTGATCACGTCTTCGGTACGGTCCAGGCTCGCGGCATCCGGCAATTGAGCGAAGGCCACCAAGTATTGCTTGTCCTGGGCCGGTACGAAACCGGTTGGTGTGTGGGCAAAGCCCAACCAGGTCAGGACCATCAGGCCGGCGTACAGAAACAGCGCGATACCACTGCCACGGATCACGCGGCGAACGGTGCCGACGTAGCCATGGCTGGCCTTGTCGAAGAAGCGGTTGAACGGTTTGAACAACCAGCCGCCCAGCAGCTTGTCGAGGAACTTGGAGAACGCATCCTTCGGCGCGTTGTGGCCTTTGAGCAACACGGCCGCAAGGGCAGGGGACAAGGTCAGCGAGTTGAAGGCCGAGATCACTGTCGAAATCGCAATGGTCAAGGCGAACTGCTTATAGAACTGCCCGGTCAAGCCACTGATGAAGGCGGCTGGAACGAACACCGCGCACAGCACCAATGCGGTGGCGATGATCGGGCCAGTCACTTCGCTCATGGCTTTTTCAGTGGCCGGGAACGGTTCCAGGCCCAGCTCGATGTTCCGCTCGACGTTCTCCACCACCACGATGGCGTCGTCCACCACGATACCGATGGCCAGTACCAGGCCGAACAGCGACAGCGCGTTGAGCGAAAAGCCGAACAGGTGCATCACCGCAAACGTACCGATCAACGATACCGGCACCGCCACCAACGGAATGATCGAGGCGCGCCAAGTCTGCAGGAACAGGATCACCACCAATACAACCAGGATCAGCGCTTCGAACAGCGTATGCACCACGGCTTCGATGGACCCACGCACAAAGATGGTCGGGTCATAGACGATGCTGTAGTCCATGCCTTGCGGGAAGCTCTTTTTCAGCTCTTCCATCTTGCCGCGGACTTCGTTGGAGATCTCGATCGCGTTGGAGCCAGGGCGCTGGAAGATCGGGATTGCCACGGCCGGCTGGTTGTTCAGCAACGAACGCAGGGCGTATTGGCTGGAGCCCAGCTCCACCCGTGCGATGTCTTTGAGGCGGGTGATTTCACCATTAGCGCCCGAGCGAATAATGATGTTCTCGAACTCTTCCTCGGTCACCAGGCGACCTTGGGTGTTCACCGACAACTGGAACGCGGTGGCGGTCGGTGCAGGTTGCGCACCCAGGGCACCAGCGGCCACTTGACGGTTCTGCTCACGTATCGCAGTCACGACATCGGTGGCGGTCAGGTTGCGCGAAGCGGTCTTGTTCGGGTCCAGCCACACCCGCAGGGAGTAGTCGCCCATACCGAACAGTTGCACGTCGCCCACACCGCCCAGCCGCGCGAGCTCATCCTTCACGTTAAGCAAGGCGTAGTTGGACAGGTAAAGCATGTCGTAGCGCTGATCCGGGGAGGTCAAGTGCACCACCATGGTCAGGTCGGGGGAGGCCTTGTCCACGGTAATACCGATGCGCGTCACTTCCTCAGGCAGTTTCGGCTGAGTCCGGGTCACGCGGTTTTGCACTTGCACCTGCGCGTTGTCCAGGTCGGTGCCCAGGGCGAAGGTGATGGTCAGGGTCAGCTTGCCGTCGGCGGTCGACTGCGAGGACATGTACAGCATGTTCTCGACGCCGGTGATCGCCTGCTCCAGCGGAGCGGCCACGGTTTCACCGATGACTTTGGGGTTGGCGCCCGGGAAGTTGGCACGGACCACGACGGTCGGCGGCACCACTTCCGGGTATTCGCTGATCGGCAATTGGAACAGCGAGATCGCGCCGGCGATCAGGATCAGCAGCGAAAGCACTGCTGCGAAGATCGGCCGCGAAATGAAGAACTTGGAAAAATTCATCTTGAGTCGTATCCCTTAACCGCGTGGAGTCGCAGCGCTGGCAAGTTTCGGCGCGGCTTTATCCGGCGCCACTTGTTCCAGGTTGCTGGCTTCAAGCGCTTGTCGTTGTTGGGCCAAGGCGGCGAGGGTTTCCTTGCTGGCCATCGGAATGGTTTCCGGAGCGACCGGCGATCCTGGGCGCACGCGTTGCAGGCCCTTGACGATGATGGTGTCTTCTTTATTGAGGCCGCTGCGCACGATGCGCAAACCTTCGATTTTCGGCCCCAGTTCTACCGAGCGATACGCCGGCTTGTCGCCTTCCATCACCAGCACGAACTTCTTGCCGAGGTCGGTGCCGACGGCTTCGTCGTTGATCAGCACGGCGGAGTAGGTGCCGCTGCCGACCAGCTTCAGGCGGGCGTACAGGCCAGGGGTGTATTCGCCCTTGCTGTTATCGAACACGGCGCGACCACGGATGGTGCCGGTGGCCGGGTTGACCTGATTGTCGACGAAGTTCATCTGGCCCAGGTGCGGGTTACCGGTTTCGTTGGACAGGCCCAGGTACACCGGGGTGGTCGCACCGCGACGGCCTTGGCGAGCCAGTTCGGTGTACTTGAGGAACACGCGCTCATCCGCATCGAAGTAGGCGTAGACCTTGTCGGTCGAGACCACGCTGGTCAGCGCGGTGACATCGGCGGTCACCAGGTTGCCGGCGGTGATTTCGGCACGGCTGACACGGCCGCTGATCGGCGACGTGACGCGGGTGAAGCTCAGGTTCAGCTTGGCCAGGTCCAGCTGCGCCTGGATCCCGGCGACAGCGGCGCGGGCTTCCTGGGCGGCGGTGGTGCGCGAGTCAGCCAGTTCGGCGGAAATCGCATTGCTCTGGCGCAGGCGTTCACCGCGTTGAGCTTCGTTATCGCTGCGGGTGGCCGCGGCGCGGGTTTGTTGCAACTGGGCTTCAAGGCGACGCACTTCAGCCTGGAACGGACGTGGGTCGATCTGGAACAGCAGGTCGCCTTTCTTGACCAAAGCGCCTTCGGTGAAAGCGACTTGGTCAATCTGGCCAGACACGCGCGGACGAATCTGCACGGTTTCCGGGGCTTCCAGGCGACCAGTGAACTCATCCCACTCGTTGACCGGTTGCTCCAGCACCTTGGCCACGCTGACTTTGGCCGCTGGCATGGCGGCCGCTTGGTCCGGGGTCTTGCCGCACGCACTCATCACCACCACGGCCAGAATCGCCAGGGGGAAGCGCAAATGTTTGAGTGACTGTTCCATGAGGTGCATCCGCCAATGTATTTGAGATGGGCGGATCATGCGCGGCGATGTGCTATGTCACGAATCGAATGAAGCAAAGGTAACTATCATTCGGAATGATATAAGCGCGGGGTTAGCCCTCTAGCATGGGGGTTTCGTTAGCAGGCTATCAATGAGATTAATGGCAAAAGTCTTTTGCTGTACCGGTAAGGAACCTGATTGCGCCGCTCAGGGTCTGGCCGGTGCAGGACACCTTAAGATTGTTTCGGAATAAATCCAACTGCTGCGCCCGCGACTTCAAATAGCGCGGTGGAACGCGCAATTGCGGGGTTTCCATACCCGCTGAGTATTCATTGAGACCTTATCCATATTGGACGCCTTGCACCGCCAAGCGTCAGCCTGAACCCTATAACTATAAAAGAGGCGCAACCATGACCGTGCTATTGAGTGAGCGCAGCCAGATTTTCCAACGTGCCGATGCCTATGCGGTCTCCGATTACGTCAACCAGCATGTCGGCAGCCACTGTATTCGCCTGCCACCTCGTGGGCGGCCACAGGCGAGCATCAGCCACCGCACCTTTTCCAGCCTGGACCTGTGCCGGATCAGCTACGGTGCGCCGGTGCGAGTGACGTCGGATGCGCTGCAAACCATCTATCACCTGCAAATCCTGCTGAGCGGTCACTGTCGCTCCAATGCCCGTGGGGTAGAGCAGGTCTTCCAACCCGGTGAGATCCTGCTGATCAACCCGGATGACCCGGTGGACCTGACCTATTCCGCCGACTGCGAGAAATTCATCATCAAGTTGCCGGTGCGCCTGCTGGAGAACGCCTGCCTGGAACAGCGTTGGACGCTGCCGCAACAGGGCATCCGTTTCGCCACGGCGCGACATGCGCTGAGTGAGATGAGTGGGTTCCTGCAACTATTGGGGCTGATCTGCCATGAGGCTGAAAACGCCGCCGCGTGCGAAGTACAAGGCCTGTATGAACGCATCGTGGCGAATAAACTGTTGGCGCTGTTGGCCAGCAACGTGTTGCGCGTTGCCCCGCAAGCGGCTCAAGGCGGTGGTTTCGAAGCGGTGCGCCAGTTCATCGAGGAACACCTGACCGAAGACATCAGCGTCGAACAACTGATGGCCACCGCCAAGGTCAGTGAGCGTTCGCTCTATACCCTGTTTGAACGTCAGGTCGGCCTGTCGCCGCGCGACTACGTGCGTCAACGCAAGCTGGAGCGCGTGCACGCGCGCTTGCAATTGCCCTCGGCTCGTAGCGTGACCGAAGTGGCACTGGATCATGGCTTCGTGCATTTGGGGCGTTTTGCCGAAGCCTACCGCAAACGCTTCGGCGAATTACCCTCGCAGACCTGGAAACGCCAGCGCTGACAGCCTGCGCCCGGCGGATAACGTTTTGCAGCCAACGGATATTGAGGAGTGGAGCGTGCCCCTACAGTGAAGGCGCCTGATACAAGAACAACCGAGGGCCTACCCCATGATCAGCACGCTCGACCGCCTCGACCGCCTCGCCCGGCAACTCGGCGAATCCGTCCAGGAAGATCCCGCCACCGGGGTGTTCCGCTGCCGCCGCGATATCTTTACCGACCCTGACCTGTTCGCCCTGGAGATCAAACACATCTTCGAAGGCGGTTGGATCTACCTGGCGCACGAAAGCCAGGTGCCCGAGATCAACGACTACTTCACCACCTGGATCGGCCGCCAACCGGTGGTCATCACTCGCGATAAACACGGCACCCTGCATGGCCTGGTCAACGCCTGCGCGCACCGTGGCGCCATGCTCTGCCGGCGCAAGCAAGGCAACAAAGGCTCGTTTACTTGTCCGTTCCACGGCTGGACGTTCAGCAATGCCGGCAAGTTGCTCAAAGTGAAGGATGCCAAGACCGGCGCTTACCCGGACAGCTTCGATTGCGACGGCTCCCACGACTTGACGCGCCTGGGTCGTTTCGAAAACTACCGTGGCTTCCTGTTTGGCAGCCTCAGCGAATCCGTACCGGAACTCAGCGATTACCTGGGTGAAACCCGCGTGATCATCGACCAGATGGTCGATCAGGCGCCCTTGGGCCTGGAAGTGCTGCGCGGCAGTTCGTCTTATGTGTACGACGGCAACTGGAAGCTGCAGATCGAAAACGGCGCCGACGGGTATCACGTCAGTTCGGTGCACTGGAACTACTCGGCGACCATGGGCCGGCGCAACTACGAAGCCGAAGGCACCCGCACCGTGGACGCCAATGGCTGGTCGAAAAGCCTGGGCGGCGTCTATGCTTTCGAACACGGGCACATCCTGCTGTGGACACGCCTGCTCAACCCCGAAGTACGCCCGGTGCATGCTCACCGCGAGGCCCTTGCAGAGCGTCTGGGCAAGGAGCGCGCCGACTTTATCGTCGATCAGACGCGCAATCTGTGCCTCTATCCCAACGTGTACCTGATGGACCAGTTCTCCACACAGATTCGCGTGGTACGGCCGATTGCCGTCGACAAGACCGAAGTCACCATCTATTGCATGGCGCCCGTCGGCGAAAGCGCCGAGGAGCGCGCCACCCGTATCCGCCAGTACGAAGACTTCTTCAACGTCAGCGGCATGGGCACGCCGGATGACCTGGAAGAATTTCGCGCCTGCCAGACCGGCTACCAAGGCGCGACCACCCTGTGGAACGACCTCAGCCGTGGCGCCAAACAGTGGGTTGAGGGCGCCGATGAAAACGCCCAGGCCATGGGCATGCACCCGCAGCTCAGCGGGATCAAGACCGAAGACGAAGGCCTGTTCGTACGCCAGCACGCCCATTGGGCGCAGAGCCTGCAACGCGCCATCCAGCACGAGCAGCAGGGCCTGATTGCCAGCGACAAGGCGGTGCTGTCATGAGTACCTCCCGCGACCGCCTGCTCGACTTTCTCTACCGCGAAGCGCGCCTGCTGGATGATCGCCAGTGGGACGCGTGGCTGGAGTGCTACTCGCCCAAGGTCGAATTCTGGATGCCGGCGTGGGACGATCACGACACCCTCACCGAAGACCCGCAAAGCGAAATCTCGCTGATCTACTACCCCAGCCGTGACGGACTGGAAGACCGCGTGTTCCGCATCAAGACCGAACGCTCCAGCGCCAGTACGCCGGAGCCGCGCACCGCGCACCTGATCACCAACCTCGAAGTGCTGGCCGACGACGGCGAGCACGTGATGTTGCGCTTCAACTGGCAAACCCTCAGCCACCGCTACAAGACCACGGACACGTACTTCGGCACCTCGTTCTACAGCCTCGATATGCGCGGCGAACAGCCGCTGATCACGCGCAAGAAGGTGGTGCTGAAAAACGACTACATCCATCAGGTCATCGATATCTACCACATCTGAGGACAGCCCCATGACGTACGCCATTGCCCTGAACTTCGAGGATGGGGTCACCCGTTTCATCGACTGCAAGGTGGGTGAAAAGGTATTGGATGCGGCCTTTCGCCAACGTATCAACCTGCCCATGGATTGCTCGGACGGTGTCTGCGGCACCTGCAAATGCCGCTGTGAAACCGGCGTCTACGACTTGGGGGACGATTACATCGACGACGCCCTCAGCGAAGACGAAGCCCAGCAACGGCAGGTGCTGACTTGCCAGATGGTGCCGCAGTCCGATTGCGTGATAGCGGTGCCGGTGCCCTCCAGTGCCTGCAAGACCGGCACTGCGCAGTTTGCCGCAACGCTCTCCCGTATTACCCCGCACGCCGATGCGGCGCTGGAGGTGTGTTTCGAGCTGGACCAGGCACCGGTTTTCCTGCCGGGCCAATACGTGAATATCGGCGTGCCGGGCAGCGGGCAGACTCGTTCCTATTCGTTCAGCAACCGCCCCGGCGACACGTGCGCCTCGTTCTTGATCAAGCATGTGCCCGGCGGGTTGATGAGCGGCTGGCTTGCACAGGCAGAGGTGGGTGACGCAGTGCCGATGACCGGCCCCCTGGGCAGCTTTTATCTGCGCGAAGTGACACGGCCCTTGTTGCTGTTGGCCGGTGGCACCGGGCTGGCGCCGTTTTTGTCGATGCTCGAAGTGCTGGCGGAGCGTCAGGAGACGCGCACGATCACGCTGATCTACGGCGTGACCCGTGACGCGGACCTGGTGATGGTCGAGGCGCTGCAAGCGTTTGCCCAGCGCCTGCCGAACTTGAGCGTCGTCACCTGCGTGGCCGACCCGCAGACCCCCCATCCGCGCCAAGGCTATGTCACCCAGCACATGGCGAACGACCTGCTTAACCACGGTGACGTCGATGTGTACCTGTGCGGCCCGCCGCCGATGGTGGATGCCGTGCGACAGCACTTCAAGCAACAGGGCGTCAGCCCGGCCGGCTTCTACTACGAGAAGTTCACGCCCAACGCCATCGTCACCGGCGACGCCGCCTGAGGAAACCCACATGACACTACGTTTCAATAACCAGGTCGCGCTGGTCACAGGCGCAGCACAGGGCATTGGCCGGCGCGTTGCCGAACGCTTGCTGGAGGAGGGCGCCTGGCTGGTGGCGGTCGATCGTTCGGAGCTTGTGCATGAATTGCAGCACACGCGGGCGCTGACTCTTACCGCCGACCTGGAGCAGCACGCCGAATGCGCACGGGTGATGGCGCAGGCCAAGGCGCGTTTCGAGCGCATCGACATCCTGATCAACAACGTCGGCGGCACCATCTGGGCCAAACCCTTCGAGCACTACGCAGAGCCGGAAATCGAAGCGGAAGTGCGCCGCTCATTGTTCCCCACGCTGTGGTGCTGCCACTGCGTGTTGCCTTACATGCTGGAGCAGGGCAGCGGCGCCATCGTCAACGTGTCGTCGATTGCCACGCGCGGCATCAATCGGGTGCCCTATGGCGCGGCCAAGGGCGGGGTGAATGCGCTGACCGCCTGCCTGGCCCTGGAAACCGCCGGCCATGGCATTCGCATCAACGCCACGGCACCCGGCGGCACCGAAGCTCCGCCACGCCGCATTCCGCGCAACAGCCAGGCGCAAAGCGAACAGGAACGCGTTTGGTATCAACAGATCGTCGATCAGACTCTCGACAGTAGCCCGATGAAACGCTACGGCAGCATTGACGAGCAAGTCGGCGCGATCCTGTTCCTGGCCTCTCACGAAGCCTCCTACATCACCGGCGTGACCTTGCCCGTAGGAGGCGGCGACCTAGGCTGAGCGCCGTTACCCCTGCAGACACTGACTCACAACAACAATAAAGAGAGCACTGCCATGCGTACCCATGACGTTCATTCGATTATCGATAATGCCCGCTTCAGCCGTTTTCACTGGAGGGTGGTGGGCCTGTGTGCCTTGCTGTTGATCTTTGACGGCTATGACTTGTTTATCTACGGCGTGGTGCTGCCGTCCATCATGAAAGAATGGAACCTGTCGCCGCTGCAGGCCGGTGCGCTGGGCAGTTATGCACTGTTCGGCATGATGTTCGGCGCGCTGGTGTTTGGCAGCCTGGCGGACCGGTTCGGGCGCAAAAAAGGCATCGCCGTGTGCTTCGCGCTGTTCAGCGTTGCCACGGTGATCAACGGCTTTGCCAGCAGTCCCACCGAATTCGGCATCTGTCGTTTTATCGCGGGCCTGGGCTGCGGTGGCCTGATGCCCAATGCGGCGGCACTGATGAACGAATATGCGCCGAAGAAACTGCGCAGCACACTGATGGCGGTGATGTTCAGCGGCTATTCCTTGGGCGGCATGCTCGCGGCCAGTGTCGGGATTTTCATGCTGCCCAATTATGGCTGGTCGTCGATGTTCTTCGCGGCGGCTATTCCGCTGTTGCTGCTGCCGTTGATCGTGTTTTGGCTGCCCGAATCCATCGGTTTTCTGGTGCGTCAGGGTCGCCAGGAGCAGGCGCGGGCGTTGCTGATGCGACTGTCGCCGGGTACGCAGATCGAGGCAGGTGATGAACTGTTGCTCAACGAAGTAAAAGCCAAGGGCGCTTCGGTGGTGGAGCTGTTTCGCCATGGCCTGGGCGTGCGCACGGCGATGGTCTGGACCGCGTTTTTCTGCTGCCTGTTGATGGTGTACGCACTGAGTTCCTGGCTGCCCAAACTGATGGCGGGCGCCGGTTACAGCCTGGGGTCCAGTCTGTCGTTCCTGGTGGCATTGAACCTGGGCGGCATGGCCGGGGCGCTTGTCGGTGGCTGGCTGGGTGACCGGTTGAACCTGATCAAGGTGATGATCGGCTTCTTCGTCACCGGTGTGGTTTCCATCAGCTTGCTGGGGATCAACAGCCCGATGCCGGTCCTGTACCTGCTGATTTTCCTCGCGGGCGCCACCACCATCGGCACGCAAATCCTGCTGTATGCCGCTGCGGCGCAGCTCTACGGTTTGTCCATGCGTGCCACCGGCCTGGGTTGGGCGTCCGGGATCGGTCGCAACGGCGCAATCGTCGGCCCGTTGCTGGGCGGCGCCTTGATGTCTGCGGAGCTGCCGTTGCAGCTCAACTTCCTGGTCTTTGCCATTCCGGGTGCGATTGCTGCGCTGGCGATGATGACCTACGCCCTGAGTCAGCGTCGGCCGCGCAGCCATCTGGAGGCTGCTGGCGTGCGTTGATCTACCACCGTCGATAACAACAATTAAAAGAGCAACGACATGAATCAACAGACCCTACAGCGTATCTGGCTGCCCCTACTCGGCATGCCCCTGGCGGCGACCGCGTCCGAAGGCGGCTTTTTCGAAGGCTCGAGTGCCACTTTGCAAGCCCGCAACTATTACTTCAGCCGTGACTTCTCCGACATTGTCGGGGCCAACAAACAATCCAAGGCCGAAGAGTGGGGGCAGGGTTTTATCCTCACCTATAAATCCGGTTACACCCCAGGGCCTGTCGGCTTCGGCCTGGATGCGCTCGGCACCCTGGGCCTCAAGCTCGACAGCAGCCCGGACCGGGTCAACAGCGGCTTGTTGCCGGTCAAGGACGATGGCCGTGCGGCAGACGACTACAGCCGCTTCGGCCTGACCTTCAAGGCACGGGTTTCCAAGACCGAGCTGAAAGTGGGTGAGTTACAGCCCAGCCTGCCGGTGCTCGCCTTCAGCGATATCCGCCTGCTGCCGCCAAGTTATCAAGGGGTGAGCATCAGCTCCAGTGAGGTCGTTGGCCTTACGCTGCAGGCCGGGCACCTGACCACCACCAGCCTGCGTAATGAGGCCGGCGACGAGAAGATGATCGCCATGCTCGGCCATGTACCGCAGGGCAGTGCCGACAGCGACGCCTTCAACTATGTCGGCGGCGACTACGCCTTCAATGGCAATCGCACCAGCGTCAGCCTCTGGCGTGGCCAGTTGCAAGACATCTATGCGCAGAGCTTTCTTGGCTTCAAGCACAGCCAGCCGATGGGTGATTGGGTGCTGGGGGCTAACCTGGGTTACTACGCAGCGCGAGAGGACGGCGATAAATTGCTCGGCAAGATCGACAACCGGGCATTTTTCTCGCTCCTGTCGGTCAGGCGGGGTGGCCATACCGTCTATGTCGGCTACCAGGCGATGTACGGTGACAGCGCGTTCCCACGGGTGTTTGCCAACGTCACGCCGCTGGGCAACGAGGTGCCCACCTATGAGTTTGCCTACACCGACGAGCGATCCTGGCAGGCGCGTTACGACTACGACTTTGCTGCGCTCGGGTTTCCAGGATTGGTGACGACAGTGCGCTACATCACCGGCGATAACGTGACCACCGGCGCGGGTTATGAGGGCAAGGATCGTGAGCGTGATCTGGATATCGGCTACGCCGTGCAGAACGGTGCTCTGCGCGGCCTGGGTATTCGGTTGCGCAATGTCATGGCGCGCTCCAACTACCGCAGCGATATCGACGAGAACCGGCTGATCCTCAGTTACACCTGGACGCTGCTTTAAACGCCGCCCTGGCACGTGCCCATCACCAGGTAGTTCACGCTATGGCTGACGCCCTGGCTGTCGACGTACACCAGGGTCGCTGGCTCGACCTGGCAACTGCCTGGCACGGGCGTCACGGAAACGATGCGCTGGATATCCGGCGCAGCGTTCTCAGGGCTGCCCTGGGCAAAGGCACCGCTGGCGCCGAAAAGCAGGATAAGGCTGGAAAATTTGATCTTCATACGGTGGCCCTCGTTCAGTTGGCTTCAGTTTAGTCAGAACTGCGCAGCGTTAAAGACAGGGCCAGGTAAATGACTCATACGGATTACGTAGCAATCGCGGGGCAACACTGATGGACATGCTCAATGGCATGCAGGTATTTGCCCGTGTCGTCGACAGTGGCAGCTTCGCCGCCGCCGCTGAGTCTCTGGCGCTGTCTGGGGCGCAGGTGTCCCGGCTGGTTTCCGAGCTTGAGAAACACCTCCAGACGCGCCTGCTGCAACGCACCACACGGCGTCTGTGCCTGACAGAGTCGGGCGAACGTTTTTTGCTGCGCTGTCGTGACATTCTGGAAGACGTCAGGGAGGCGACGGCAGAAGCCAGTGGCGCTCACCTCAACCCCCGAGGGCGTCTGCGTGTGCATTGCATGAGCGGCTTGGGCGTGCTGATCACCCCGCTGGTTGCCCGCTACAGCGAGCATTATCCGCACGTCGGCATCGAACTGACCCTCTCCCAGCACAACCCGGACCCGCTGGGGGAAGGTCACGATGTGGTGATTTCGATTGCCCGCTCGCTACCGGACTCCGCGCTGGTCAGCCAGACCATCGGCCAGTTGTTCAGCGTGCCCTGCGCTTCGCCCCGGTACCTGCAACAGCACGGCGTCCCCGAACAGCCGGAGCACCTGAGGCAGCATCAGCGCCTGCATCTGCAAGACTTCCAGGAAGATGCCTGGTTGTTCACCGGAGCATCAGGTGAAATCGCGATTGCACCCGGTGACAGCTTCAGGACCAACGTGGCCGACGCCATGGTCAAGGCGACACAGGAAGGCATGGGCATCAGCCTGTTGCCGTTTTTCAGTGTATCGCAGGCGTTGCAGGATGGCTCGCTGGTGCGCCTGCTGGCGGATTACCGACTGCGTGAACGCAGTGTCTTCGCTGTGTACCCCTCGCGACGCTTTCTGGATGCCAAGGTGCGTACCTGGGTGGCGTTTTTGCAGGTGCAGTTGCCATTGTTGCTGGACCGGCATGTCGGTGCGATTGATGACCCCGCGTATGCAGCCAAATCCGCCGTAGTCGCTGTCAGGCAGCGCTTGCGGTGAGGTGCCGACCCGGAATCGCAGCAATCAGCTCTCGCGTGTAATCACTCGCCGGCCGATTGAATATCCGCTCCACCGAACCCTGCTCAACCACCCGGCCATTGCGCAACACCAGCACCTCATGGGCAAAGTTGGCCACCACCGACAGGTCGTGGGACACCAGTACGTAGGCAATGCCCATCTCCCGTTGCAGCTCTTCCAACAGATCCAGAATGTGCGCCTGCACCGACACGTCGAGGGCACTGACCGGCTCATCCAGCAGCAACAGGTCCGGCTTCAACGCCAGCGCCCTGGCAATGGCGACGCGTTGGCATTGGCCGCCGGACAGTTCGCGTGGCAGGCGGTCCAGGTAGCTGACTGGCAAGTGCACGCGACTGATCAATTCCCGCGCGGCCTGTTCCAGCGCTGGCCCCTTGAGCAAGCCGAACGAGACCAGTGGTTCGACGATGCTGTCGAACACCGTGAAGCGCGGATCCAGCGCGGCGAACGGGTTTTGCTGCACCAGTTGCAGGCGCTGGCGCAGCGGGCGGAAGTCGCGCCAGCTCAGGTGCGTGACGTCCTGCTGTTCGAACCAGACCTGGCCCTGGCTCGGTTTTTCCAAGCCCAGGGCGATGCGCAACGCAGTGCTTTTGCCCGAACCCGATTCGCCGACAATGGCCAGGGTCTGGCCGGGATACACCTGCAGGTTGAGACCTTCAAGCGCCACAAAAGTCGACTGCTCACCTTTCACCTTGGGCAGCGCAAACGTCTTACCCACGTTTTGCAGGCGCAATATCGGCTGTTGTGCCGGATCAATCTGCACCCGCGGTTCACGACGTTTGGCAAACGCGGGCGCGGCGGCAATCAGCGCGCGAGTGTAGTCATGTTGTGGCGCATCGAGGATCTGCCGTGGCGGCCCCTGTTCCACCAGTTCACCCTGCTGCATCACCAGGATGCGGTCAGCGCGGTCGGTGGCCACACCCAGGTCGTGGGTGATGATCAACAGCGAAATCCCACGCTCGCTGACCAGGTGTTGCAGGTGGTCGAGGATCTTGCGCTGCACGGTGACGTCGAGGGCGCTGGTGGGCTCGTCGGCGATGATCAGGCGTGGGTTGCCGGCCAGGGCAATGGCGATCAGCACGCGCTGGCGCATGCCGCCGGACAGTTCATGGGGATACTGACGGGCGCGCAGCACGGGTTTGTCGATACCGACCTGTTGCAGCAGCTCGACAATGTCCGCATCGACAGCGGGGTAGCGTTTGCCCTTGGCCAGGATCAGCGCCTCGGCGATTTGCTGGCCGACACGCAACGTGGGGTTGAGGCTGACCATCGGGTCCTGGGGCACCAGGCCGATAGTACGGCCGCGCAAGGCACGTTTTTGGTGTTCACTGGCGTGGGTCAGGTCCTGGCCGTCTACCCACAGTTGGCCGGCGCTGATCTGCGCACTCTCCGGCAGCAGACCCAGGATCGCGTTGGCCAGGGTCGATTTGCCGGAGCCGGACTCGCCGACAATCGCCACGGTCTCGCCCTGGGCAATGCTCAGGGATAGGCGATCGACCGCCGTGTTGCCGTGCCGATAACTGACACTGAGTTGGCGAACATCCACTAAAGCATTCATCGCGGGGTCTCCTCGAAGGTGCGGGCGATATGGTTGAGGCTGAACACCACGGCCACCAGGAACAGGCCCGGCAGCAGCGACACCCACGGAGCGGTGATCAGAAAGTGCCGACCATTGGCGATCAGCGTGCCCCACTCGGCGGCGGGGGGCACTGCGCCGAAACCGAGGAAGCTCAGCCCCGCGGTCGCCAGGATCGCAGCGCCAAAGTCGAGCGTCGCCAACACTGCCACCGGGCCCCAGGCATTCGGCAGGATGTGGCGCAACAACGTACGGCTCCAACTTGCACCGCCCAGGCGCGCGGCTTCCACATAGGGCAACGTCTTGACCCGCAACACCTCGGCGCGGGTGGTGCGGGCGAATCCAGGAATAATGCCGACGCCCACCGCGATGGCCACCGGTACGGTGCCGAAGCCGATCGCCGTGACAATCGCCAGGGCCAACAGCACGCCGGGCAAGGCCAGCAGCACATCGACGAAGCGCATGATCACCGAGTCGATACGCCCGCCGGCAAAGCCCGACAGAATGCCCAGCCCCAAGCCGCCGAGCAGGGCGATACCGACGGCCAGCGAGGCGGCCAGCATCGATAGGCTTGAACCGTAGACCACACGGGTAAACAGGTCGCGGCCCAGTTCATCAGTGCCAAACCAATGGGTGAGGCCTGGTGCGCGCAGCTTGTCGACGGGCGAGGTGGCGTAGGGGTCAAAGCTTGTCAGTAGGTGTGGCGCCACGGCTGAGACCAGTGCGAAGAGCACCAGCAACAGTGCCAGGATGAAACCAGGCCGTCGCAGCAAGGGCAGCAACACGGCCGTCGCACGCTGCAACCGGCTGCGGCGACGCCACAGCGGTTGGCTGGCCGGGATGGCTGTGCCGCGCAGGTTCTGCTCAAGGATGGTCATGGTCTAAGACACCTTTGGCGTGTGGGAGATGCGCGGGTCGAACCAGGGGTAAAGCAGATCGACTAGCAGGTTCACCAGCACAAAGGCCGCAGCCGACACCGCGACGATGGCCAGTACCACCGGAATGTCCTGGCGCAGCACCGCCTCCTGCGCCAGTCGGCCAATGCCGGATCGCGCAAAAATGGTCTCCACCAGCACTGCGCCGGACACCGTATTGCCGACCTGCAAGCCGATCAGGGTGAGGATCGGCAGCGCGGCGTTCTTAAACCCATGGCGCGCCTGCACCTGCCCACGGCTGAGGCCCTTGGCGTAGGCGGTGGTGATGTAGGACTCTTTCCAGACACCCTGGAAGCTCCGTTGCAGTACCTGGGCGTACACCGCCGCGCTGGGAATGGCCAGGGTGACGGCCGGCAGCACCAAGCTTTCGAAGCCTCGGCTGCCGGTGGCGGGAAACCAACCCAGGCCAAAGGCAAACACCTGGATCAGCAATAGCCCCATCCAGAACACCGGCACCGAAAAGCCCAGGGACGGCAAGCGCGTCAACGCTTTCTTCAACGGTTGCCAGCGGATATAGGCGGTCAGGTAAGCCAGTCCAATACCGCCCAGCAACGACAAGACGATAGCCAAGCCCGCCAACGACAAAGTTTGCGGCAGGCGTTCAACCAGCAGCTCGGCGACCGGGCGGTTAAGCGAAAGCGACTGCCCGAAGTCACCTCGAACGGCGCCCCACAGCAGGTCGAAATACTGTTCGAATACGCCCTTGTCCAAACCGTAATAGGCCCGCGCCTTTGCCAGGTCTTCTACCGACAGCGCGTCGGCTTCCATGCCCGAGGCGCTGAGCATCAGTGACAGCGTGTCGCCCGGCAGCAGATAGAGAATGAAGTACGTGATGCTATAGGCACCCCACAACACCAGCAGCGCCTGGCCGACCCGACCGATCAGGTAGCGGCTCATGGCGTACCGATCTCGATATCACCCAACAGCGCAAAACCCTCGGCGGTCCAGCGGAAGTTTTTCACCTTGGGCGAGGTTGCCGCCTGCCACACGCGCTCGTAGATCGGGAATGCCGAACTCTCATCAATCAACAGGTCTTGCAGGTCGCCATAGGCGGCTGCGCGCTGCGGGCTCTGGGTGGCGGTGATGCCTGCATCAAACAACGCCTTGGCTTTGTCCAGTACCGCAGGTTCGTAGGTGTTGGTGGCCACGGTTGAGCTGTTGGCGCTGCGCGGATCGAGGATGGTTTGCAGGATGATCGGGTCGGCGCGGGTCATGTAATTAATGGTCAGGTCGTAGTTGCCGGCGGAGTTGTTGGCGACCCATTCGGCCCGGGTGACTACGCTGAGTTTCAATTCGATACCGACCTTGCGCAGTTGGTCCTGGATCAGCACATCGCCGGCCGTTTCGGCCGGCGTGATGTTGTAGCTCAGCGTCAGGCGCTTGCCGTTTTTCTGCCGGTAGCCATCCGCGCCCTTGGCCCAGCCAGCTTCATCCAGCAGGCGTTCTGCACCGGCCGGGTCATAACCGAGCTTGGCCGCCTGGCTTTTGACATACGGCGTGGTCACATCAAATACGCCGTCCACCACCGGAAATTCGGCGTTGTACACCGTGCTGGCGTAGCTCTTGCGATCAATCGACTTTTGCACGGCCAGGCGCACGTGTTTGTCAGCCAGCAGGCGCTCGCCACGGGTGTTGGGGAACAGGTTGAGCGCAGGTCCCGGCAACGAACGGCTCTGGATCGTCGCGCCCTTGGACTGAAACAGCTTCAGGTCAACTTCGGAGAACGGGTTGCGCGGCCACAGGATGTCTGCCTTGCCTTGCAGGAACAGGCCGTTTCGTACGCTTTCCTCGGGGATGTAGCTGATGTCTACCGTGTCCAGATGCGCTTCGCCCTGGTTTTTCATATTGGCCGAAGCCCAGGCGTAGCCCTTGCGCTTGGTCAAATGAGCGCCGACTTCCGGCGTGTAGCTGGCCAATACGAACGGCCCGGTGCCGATGATCTTGCCCAGGGAACGCTCTTTCACCGTCAGTGCGTAGGAGGCGGGCGCGAGGATCGCCAGGTTGGTGGTGGAAGTGGCCTGCAGGAAGCCCGCGTTGGGCTTGGACAACACCAGCTTGACGGTGAAGTCATCGACCACTTCGGCATGGTCGTAACCTGCCAGGTAGGTGGCGCCGAAGGTGGCGGGCAGCTCGGTCGCCAGGGCCTTGTCGCTGTCAAACGCAGTTTTCACCGCCTTGGCATCGAAGCGCTCGCCATTGCTGAAGGTGACGTCCTCACGCAGGTGAAAGGTATAGGTCAGCGCGTCGTCACTGACTTCCCAGCGTTTGGCCAGCCAGGGAATGATCTTGCCGGTCTGCGGGTCCTGGTCGGTCAGGGACTCGGCGACGTTGCGCAGCAGCACGCGGTGTTCCAGCCAATACACCTGGAACGGGTCGACGCTGACCAGGGTGGTGTTATCGCCAAAGAACGCAATGTTCAGGGTTTTGCCCGCCTGGGTGTCAGTCCCGGGCGAGCAGGCGGCGAGGCTCAGCGCCAAGGCGCAGGGGGCCAGCAGACGGCTCATCAAGTTGGAGGTATTCAATGGAGTGCCCTCAGGTGGCGTTTGGATCAGAAGTCATAGGCGAGCTTGGTGTACCAGTAGCCGCCGCCGGGGTAGAACGGCGGGTTGCCGTAGGCGGCCAGGCCGAGGTTGCTGTACACCGCGTGTTTGTCGGGGCGCACGTCGAAGATGTTGGTACCGCCGATGCTGACGGTGAGGCTGTCGACGAAGGTGTAGCTGATGTCCAGGTCGGTGATCCATTTGGCGCCGAAGCTGCGGTCGCCGCTCGGGTTGACCGCCAGTGTCTTGACCGCGCCGTAACGGGCAGTTTGCAGATTGACCGCCAGGTCCTCGACCTTCCAGTTTGCGCCCAGGATCCATTTGGTCTTGGGTGACGCGTCGGTCAGGTCGCCTTCACGGTCACGGCCCACCAGGGTCACGCCTGAACCGGCCAGCGCACTGGGCGTGTCGCGGGTGCCTTCGATGGTGGTCTTGTTCCAGTTGAACCCCAGGCTCCAGCGCACATCACCCCAGGCATCCAGCGGCGTGGTGTGGTCGGCGACCACGTCCAGACCCTTGGTGCGGGTGTCGAAGGCATTGGTGTAGTAGTTGACCCAGGTTCCAGTGGGCACGCCCTGGGCGGCGAGGATGGCATTGATCGCGCCATTGCCACGGTCATAAATGTTGCTGGTCAGGGCGATGCGGTCGTCGATGTCGATCAGGTAGGCATCGGCGGTGATGCTGGTGCGTGGCGCCGGTTGCCAGGTCAGGCCCAGCCCCAGGTTGCGCGATTTCTCCGGCTTGAGGTCATCACCACCGAGGGCCTTGGCCAGGTTGCTGCCGGACGGCGTCAGGCGGGTTACCGCCGGCACCACGTTACCGTTCACGTCGGTCGCCACCCGGTTGTCGGCCACGGTGTAGCCGATCTGGGTCAGGGACGGTGCACGGAAGCCGGTGCCGACGGTGCCGCGCACCGCCACGGTGTCGGTCAATTCGTAGCGCGAATTCAGTTTCAGGCCGAACGTGTTGCCCGAGTCATCGTCGTAATGTTCGACGCGGCCAGCGACGTCGAGAAACCAGCGCTCGGTCAGGTCGAAGCCCAGGTCCAGGTAGCCCGCGTAGTTATTGCGGATCAGGCTCACTTCGTCTTCAGGGCGAATCGTTACTGCGGCCTGCGCGCCGGAAGCGGCGGGGTAGGTGCCGGTGATATAGGCCTCGCGGTCGCCGGCGAAGGTACTGAAATGTTCCCAACGATGCTCCAGGCCCGCCGACACCTGCACTGGCGGCGTCAGGTTGAACAAACTGTCGTAGCGGCGGGTGAAATCCAGGTTGTTGACCCATTGCTCGAAGCGAAAGGTCGCCAGGTTGTCGAACTTGGTGGGGGACGCCGTGCCCAGCGACGGGTTGATATTGAGGTCGCTGGAGTGGTGCACGTTATTGCGTCCGTAGGTGGTGCTCAAGTCCCAGTTCCAGTCGGCCACCAGGCCCTTGCCGCCGAACAGCAGCTGGTAGTCTCGGTCCTTGATGTTGTTGAGCGGGAAGTAGCCGTCCGGGAATACCTCAGGGACTGCGGCGGTGCCGGTCGGCAGGCGGAAATAGTTGGCGGCCTCGGCATCGCGTTCGCCGTAGGTAGAGAACGAATACAGCGTCAGGTCTTCCAGCGGCAGTTCGGCGTTGTAGGCCAGGTTGAAGGCCTTGAGATCCGGATCGCCATTCTTGATCGCGACACGGTCCCAGGCCGCTTCCTTGGCCGGGTCACTGAATGCCCGCACGCTGCGGTCGGCTTTGTCGTTCCAGGAAGCACTGCCGCGTTTGCGCGCGTCAGCCGAGAAGTGGAAGAAGCCGCCCTGGCCCAGTTCGAAGCCTTGGTCACCCGCGACCTTGATGGTCTCGCCCTGGCCGGAATACAGCTGGCCGTAGCTGGTTTCCAGGTGGCCGCCGCTCTTGGTGTTCTTGAGGATGATATTGATCACACCCGCCACTGCGTCGGAGCCGTACTGTGCGGCAGCGCTGTCTTTGAGCACTTCGATATGGTCCACCGCGCTGACCGGGATCAGGTCGATGTCCACCGCATTCGCACCGCTGTTATCGATCGAACCGCGTTGGCCGGTGGCGCCGTTGTGGCGGCGCTTGCCGTTGACCAGCACCAGCGTGTAGGCCGGGCCGAGGCTGCGGTTGCTCAGGGGCCGTGTCACCGAGTTATAGCCGGCGATGTTCGTGCCGAAGTTGAACGACGGCAGCAGCTTGGCAATCGCCTCGGACAGCTCGGCGCGACCGGTCTTGAGCAACTGGTCGCTGTTAATCACATCGATGGGCGCCGGGCTGTCGGCCACTGTGCGCTCCTGGCCACGCAGACCCGTGGAGATCACGGTCACGGTGTCGAGCTTGGCGTCTTCGGCGAAGGCGGGCGCCGCTGCCATCAGCATGGAGCTGGCCAAGAGTGACAGGTGAAATTTGTTAAGGGCGGTGGGGAGTGCGATGTCTGGCATGTAGGCAACCTGGGGGCTAGGGAATACGTCCTCCGCCAGGTATGGGGTCGGTCTGTGAAACGAAGATAATCCTATAAAAAACCTGAGTGAAAGTCTTTTTTGGAATAAGCTAATTATTATAAATAGGCATTATTATGGTGCATAACATCACATATTTTTATTTAGTGCGAGGCTCTCGCTGCCACTCCTGGCAATTTAGACAGAGCGGAAGTCTCTGGTGATTTTCAATTTAGTATTGAAAGTGTATCCGTTTTCACAGACTGCTATCGCGGTACGCAGTTCGTTACGCTGGTCACACCTCTAACCCCAGCAGCGGATATCTATCATGTCACTCACTACGCTTATCACGATTGCCAAGCGCGTCGACGCCGTTCTTTTCAAGCTGTGGCGCCTCCACTTCAGGCCTGTCGGTATGTCCTCCCAGTTCTGTGATCAATGCCCTGATCGACTCAAGCGACCCTGATCGCATTCTCTTCATTTTGATGAAACTGTTATCGACAGTCGCTGGGTAATTCCGTCCATCCTGTCCAACCGAAGCCCACTGGCCTGACCAACAGGGCTTGGAGCACCGCCATGCACGTAAAACGTCCACTCGCCTGTTTTTTCCTCGCGACAACAATTGCCCTCGGCAGCCAGGTCGCCCATGCCGCATTGCCCAGTGAACAGCACCAGGGCGTTATCGAGCCGGTATTCGCCTTCCATGACGCCATGCCCACCGGCGTGACGGTCACTGAGACAGGGCGCCTCTTTGTCAACTTTCCGCGCTGGGGCGACAACGTGCCTTTTACCGTTGCAGAGCTGCGTAATGGCAAGGTGGTGCCTTACCCCGACCTGGCCATGAACCAGGCCAACCCCAAGGATCCGGCCAAAGGTTTTATCAGTGTTCAAAGCGTCGTGGCGGACGGACGCGGGCGGCTCTGGATTCTCGATACCGCAGCCCCTGGGTTCTCGGCGCCGCAGCCCGGTGGCGCGAAGCTGGTCGCGGTTGACCTGGCCACTAATAAGGTGGTGAAGACGCTGGTCTTCCCTGAAAACGTCATGCTGCCCAGCACCTACGTCAACGACATGCGCTTTGATTTTCGTGTGGGCGACGAAGGCGTGATCTACCTCACGGACTCGTCCCTCAGCGGCCCTGGCGCAATCATCGTCATGGACATTGCCAGCGGCACGGCGTTGCGCCGGCTCAGCGGCGCGGCATCGACCTCAGTCGATACGCGTTTCGTGCCCAAGGTCGAAGGTGAAATCCTCAAAGTCCGCAAACCCGACGGCAGCTCACAACCCTTTGCCGTGGCGTCCGATGGCATTGCACTGTCGGCGGATGGCCAGACTTTGTATTTCTGCCCATTGTCGAGCCGGCACCTATATTCAGTGCCCACCGTACTGCTGCGTGATGCATCGATCACTGAGGCGCAACTCGCCGAAGCGGTCAAGGACCTTGGCGAAGAAAAAGGCGCGTCCGATGGGCTGGAGGCCGACGCATCAGGGGCGCTTTATGCCGGTGATTATGAAAACAACAGCGTGCGCAAGCGCCTCGCGGACGGCCAGTGGCAAACTATCGTGCATGACCCTCGGGTGCTCTGGCCTGACACGTTCTCGATCGGCCCGGACGGCTATCTGTACTTCATGGCCAACCAGTTGCATCGCCAGGCGATTTTTCATGCAGGCAAGGACTTGCGGCAGAAGCCCTACAGCCTGCTGCGCGTGAAGATCGATGCAGCACCCGCGCCGACGTATTGAGCGCGCGGGACGATTATCGAAGCGCTGACTCCTGTGGAGAGAGCAACAATGCCTGCTCCATGCTGGCAAGCTTGATCTGGGTTTCCTCATACTCCCCGGCAGGCTGAGAGCCCTCGACAATCCCGCACCCCGCGAACAAATGACAGTGTCGTGGGGTCATCAGCGCCGAGCGCAGAGCGACCAGGAAATCTCCATTGCCCTGTGAGTCCAACCAACCCACCGGCGCCGCGTACCAACCCCGGTCGAAACCTTCGTGGCGGCGGATAAAATCCATGGCGGTCGCACTTGGCAATCCACCCACCGCTGGCGTTGGATGCAGCGCGTGGATGCCGTCCAGCAAACGCTTGTCCGGGTTGAGTTGCGCCATGATCGGTGTGCTCAGGTGCTGCACGTTGGCGAGCTTCAGCAGGTGGGGGGATGACGCAGCCTGGAGGTCGCGTACCTTGCCATCCAGGGCTTGGGTGATGGTCTGCACTACCAGTCGGTGTTCATGTTGTTCCTTGGGGTCGGCCAGTAGCCGTTCACCGATAACGTGATCCTCGTCGGCAGTAGTGCCTCGTCGCGCGCTGCCTGCGAGGGCATGGGTGGTCAGGCGACCCTCCTGGCAACTGAGCAGTCGTTCGGGGGTAGCGCCCATGAAGCAATGCTCGCCACGGTGCAGCGCGAACAGGTGGGATGCGTTACCCCGTGCGTGCAAACGCTGCATCACCGCACCACTGTCCAGGGGCGTGTCCAGTTGGTACTCGATATGCCGCGCCAACACCACTTTGTTCAAGGCGCCGCCTGAAATGGCCTGCAACGCCGTTTCAACCTTCCTCTGCCACTGGTGTGAGGGCAGCGCGTTGCGTTCGATGACGTCCGGCGCTGTGGCCGTCGCGGCGGGCGGGTTGAGCAGTTGCGCATAGGCCGCGATGCTGTCGCGGGCCAATGCCTGCGGGTCGCTGTCGGGTTCGACCACTTGCTGGCAGCGCAGCCAGCGGCCGTCGGCGTCTTCGCTGAGCAGCCAATGCGACAGATGAAAACTGGCGTCAGCGAAGGCGGCCCAGTGCGGTGCGCACGGCCGCTGTTCATCAAAGCGCATGCCGCCCAGCAGTAAGGGTGCCTTGGGCCCGTCGATCACCGCGTCGGCGCACAGGGCGAACCATTGCCGGTCGACGTCGAGCATGCGCTGGGGGCCGCCGGCCTCGATCTGCCAGGCGCAGCCCACGCCGAACAGTGTCAGGTCTGGCGAATGCGCGCGCCAGAAGAAACCCTGCCGGTGGGCTTCGTAAAGGGCCAGGGCCTCCAGCGTCGGCGCGGGGTGTGAAGAAACGGCGATGACGGGCCGTTGATACGCCACCGCACGCTGGTGTGCGGCCTGGAATACCTTGAGCAACGCGTCCAGGTTCATACCACCTTGCTCTTTTTCTGCAACCAGAAGGCGGTCTGCTCGGCGATGTACCAGTGGATGATCTGGTTGAACAGCCCCTCGATAAACTCTGCGTCCAGCCCGGCCGTCTGCGCCCATTGCCGGCGCTGCGGCAACATCGCCGCGACACGTTCCGGGGCGGCGATGCTGGCCAGGTCGGGCTTGAACGCGGAGGCGGCCTTGACGTACTGCATGCGCAGGCCGAGGGCCTCGATGATCTGCTGGTCGAGGCTGTCGATGGCTTCACGAATGTCCGAAAGGCCAGTGCAGTGTTCCGGGGTTTTCATACCGAGTCTCCCTGTAGGTAGGCAGTGCGTTGCAACAGGTGATGGATCACCGGTCGCGGCTGATGCTTGAGGTAAAAGTGGTCGCCGTCGAACAGGCGGATATCCGGGGTGTGGTCGCTGAGGTCAGCCCAGGCACGGGCCTGCTCAAGGCTGACTTCGGCGTCATCGCGGGCCAGCAGCACGTCGAGTGGTGCCGACAAGCGGGTAAGCTGCTGGGGGCGCCAGGTTTCGATGGCCTGGTAGTCGCTGCGCAGGGTTGGCAGGAACAACGCACGCAGTTGGGGATTGGCCCACAGGCCGGCGGCGTCGGCGTCCTGGCGCAGGATGTCGGCGATCAGTGCGGCGTCGTCCTGGCGGTGCAGGTCACTGTCTGGTTGCCGGTGTGGCGGCGCGTGACCCGAGACGAACACATGGGCGGCGCCATAGCCTGCCGCTTGCAGGCACACTCCCACGGCGTAGGCGAGGGCGGCGCCCATGCTGTGGCCGAACAGCAGCAAGGGCCGGGCGGGCAACGTTTGCAGTGCTGCGGCAATGTGTTCGGCGAGCCTGTCCAGGCAGGGGATATGCGTTTCGTTGAAACGCTCTTCACGTCCCGGAGATTGCACGGCCAGCAGGTCGATATCCCCCGGCAGGTGCGCCAGCCACGGACGGAAAAAACTCGCGCTGCCCCCGGCATGGGCCAGGCACACTAGGCGTGCCCGCGCCTGTTGGCTTTCTCGCAGCACACGCAGCCATGGCGATGCAGCGCCGCTCATAGCGCCAGCACCTGTTCTGCCAAGGCCTTGCGGTTGACCTTGCCGAGGCGCGTCAACGGGAACTCGCGCAGCACCTGCAAGCGATCCGGCAACTTGTAGGCGGCCAGCCCTCGTTCGCGCAGCCAGGCGTTGATCGAGGCGAGGTCAACCCGCTCGCCATGGGCCAGCACACAGGCGCAACTGCGCTCGCCGAGCAACTCGTCGGCCAGCGCCACCAGTGCCACATCGCGAATCAGCGGGTGGCCGAGCAGCAGGTTCTCGATCTCTTCCACGGGGATTTTCTCGCCCCCGCGATTGATCACATCCTTGCTGCGACCCTCGACAATCAAATGCCCCTCGGGCAGGCGCCGCACCAGGTCGCCGCTGCGGTAAAAACCGTCGGCGGTAAACGCGCGCTGGTTCTGCTCGGCGGCGTTGTAATAGCCGCGGATGGTGTAGGGCCCACGCACCAGCAATTCACCGACGGTGCCGGGGGCGACCGGCTGGTCGTCGGCGTCGACGATGCGGATCTCGTCGTCGGCGGTCAGCGGCAGTCCCTGGGTGTCGAACACCCGCGCCTGCGGATCATCCAGTGGCGTGAAGCACAGCAAACCCTCTGCCATGCCATACACCTGTTGCAGGCCGCAGCCCAAGACCGGGCGGATGCGTGCGGCGATCTCGGCCTTGAGCCGGGCGCCGCCGACCTGCAGCCATTGCAGGCTGCCCAGGTCGTTATCGGACCATTGCGCGACTTCCAGCCACAGCAACACCAGCGGTGGGATCAGGGCGGTGTGGGTGATGCGTTCGCGTTCGATCAGCTCAAAGGCGGTGTCCGGGCTCGGTTCCGGCGCCAGAACCAGGGTGGCGCCGATACTGAACACGCCCAAAGCACCGGGAGAGGCGAGGGGGAAGTTGTGCGCCACCGGCAGTGCGGCGAGGTATCGGGTATCGGCATCGAACCCACACGCCTGGGCCGCCAGGCGCGCATTGCACGCGTAGTCGTCATGGGTGCGCGGGATCAGTTTGGGCAGGCCGGTGGTGCCGCCAGACAACAGCAGCACTGCCACCTCCCGCGAATCTGGCGCAGGCCATTCACGCGGGCTGGCCACGCACTGCGCCAGCGGCACGAATTCCTCGGCGGCACCGACCACCCACACCTGTTGCAGGCTCGGTACTTGCTCAAGCAACGTGCGCGCCAACGGGCGATAGTCGAAGCCCAGATGCTGATCGACAATTACATAGGCGACTGCCTGGCTGAGGTGCGCCAGGTGTGCCAGTTCATGTTCGCGATGGGCCGGCAGCGCAAACACCGGGATCACGCCCAGGCGCAGCAGCGCGAAGGTCAGGCTGAAGAACTCGGCGATATTCGGCAACTGCACCAACACCCGCTGGCCCGCCACCAGCCCGTGTTCGGCAAGGCCGGCGGCCAGGCGGTCAGCCTCATAGTCGAGCTCGGCGTAGCTCCAGCGCCGCGAGCCGTCTACCAGCGCCTCCTTGTTTGGTGTGCGCCGGGACTGCGAGCGCAGCAGTTCGCCAAGAGGCGCGCCGCGCCAGTAGCCTTGCTCGCGGTAGCGGCGAATAAAGTCGTCGGGCCAATCAGTGCATCCATCAAGCATGGCAATCTCCTTGGGCAGTCGGGCAGCCCAGCAACTGGGCCCCGTGCAGATTCAGCGGGTGCGCAAGGCCGGTGATTTGTACCGCCTGTACGCCGGTGTGCGTGGCCGGTTGCAGGCGCAGCAGCGGGTCATCGCCGGCCAGCAGGTGAAGGGCGGTGTGATCGTCGGGGTGTACGCCCAAGTGAATCGCGGCCAACCCGGTAGCGCCATTCGGGTGGACCCTGTGCGCCGGGTGCTGGGACGGTGAGTAGGGCGTGACCAGGAAGGGCAAGCGATCATGGCGCGGGTACACGAAACGAAAGCGCGTCTGGCTGCCATCGGCGCAGGTGCGCCGCCAGTTCACCGTACGTCCCATGCTCACGCCGCAAGCCGCCAGGCCCTTGAGGCGAGGCGCCAGGGCCGGGTCTTCGCACAGCAGGGCCAGGTCGCAGAAACCTTCGCCCTGCGCGGCCCAACGCAACATGCGTCGCCCGGCCCCCCGGCCGGCCAGGCAGTCGATGGGCCACTTGAACAGCCAGGCATGACGCGGCGTGGTCAACAGTTCGATGATCGGCCCCTGGCTGAACCAGATGTGTGCGTGTTGCGCGCTGGCTTCGGCGGTGGCGTAAGTGACCTCGAAGCCGGCGGCACGAAAATTCGCCACGGCCTGGTGCAAGTCACGCACCCACAGCAGCACATGGCTGCAGGCGGAAGAGGGTTGAGCAGTGTTCAAAACGGCAGGGCTCCCAGCAGTCGGGCGGTGTCGTCACCGCAAGGGGGTTGCACGGCGTCGGCACGCGCGTGGAGTTCGGCCTGTGGCAGCGAACGCGGCACCGGTGGCTCGATCAGTTCAGGCATGCCGATCAGGCCGTTCATTTCGCGCCAGGCCATGGACACCTCGGTCGCCCACACGCCGCTGCGCAGGCGGCGTGTGGGGTCGTCGATGTCGCGGCACAGTTCACCCAGCGCAAGGCTGACCGCGTCGGGCCAGAGCTGGTTGAACACCTGGTGGTAGCTCGCGGGGAGCTGCGGGTCGAGCACCACCATCGTCGGCCCGGCCAGGCGTTCGCTGCCGGGGCCGGCCATGATCAGGCGGTCGGTGTTATCCCGTGGGGCATGCAGGCGCGGGTTCCACAGCACCGGGCCATGGGTGTCGCCCAGGCTCAGCACGCCGGCTTCGCAGCCCACTTCGAGGCGATGCAACAGGAAGGAATGGTTGTCCGGGTCCTGGGGGTGCACCTGGTTCTGGATGCGCAGGCTGATTGGCACACCGTTGAAACTCGCGTTGAGCCGCGTGAAAGGCTGCGCCCCGACCCCGGCGGCTGGCGCCGCGAACACCCAGGGCCGCAGGCCACCGGCCAGGCGCCCGAGAATGTCCAGCAGCGGGTAAGCCACCTGGCTGTTGCAGGCCGCGTCGATGTACGCCAGCCCTTGCTGCTCGCGCAGGTACCCGGCCACCGCCAGAAAACGCCGGATCGCGAGGATGTTCGGGTACAGCGTGTTCACCGCGTAGGCTGCCTGGCCTTGACGCGCGGCCTGCATGCACGCCGCGATTTCGCGGTGGTGCACCGGGTGTTCCTGCAGCACGTGGATGCCGCGTCGCAGCAGGTGCTGGGCCAGCTCGCTGCCGGCGCCGCCGGTGGCGCCGGAGCGCACCACCACGCAGGCGATGTCGACGTCGTCCGGCACTTGCTCGACAGCCTCGTACAACGGCACGCCATAGTGCGCGGCGCAGGCGCGCGAGTAAGCATTGCCGCGTGACAGGATGCCCACCAGTTCATAGTCGGCCTGGGCGCGTGCTACCGCTTGCAGGTAGATACGGCCAAATGCAGTGCCGGCGACGATCACGCGTTTACGTGCAGTCGGGCGGCTCATGACCAGGTCACCGGCAGGCAGTGGGCGCCGCGAAAGAATGTGGCGGTTTTCCATTGCACGTCGCCGCAGCGCTGCAGGCTGGGCAGGCGCACCACCAGGGCGTGCAGCGCCTCCTGCAATTCGACCCGCGCCAGGGCTGAGCCGATGCAGTGATGCAGGCCGTGGCCAAAGCCGAAATGGCCGCTGGCATCCCGTTGCAGGTCCAGCGCCTGTGGGTTTTCAAAGCGGGCCGGGTCATGGTTGGCGGCGCCGATCGAGGCGAACACCGCGTCGCCCTGGCGCACCAGGGTTTCACCGACCTGAATGTCTTCCAGCGCGTAGTGCACAAACATCGCCGCCGAGGCCAGCGGGATGTAGCGCAGCAGCTCTTCGACCGCCTGCGGTATCTGCTCGGGATCGGCCTTGAGCTGTTGCCACTGCGCGGGGTTGTCCAGCAGCACCTGGATAAAGTTGGGGATCTGCGAGGCACTGCCTTCGTAACCGGCGACCAGGATCGCAATGCACAACAGCAGCAATTGCTCCTCGTTGAGGGACTCGCCTTTTTCGTCGGCTTGGGTCAGGGCGGTCATGAAGTCATCGCGTGGTTCGCGTCGACGTTCGGCCACCAGGTTTTTGATGTATGCGGCCAGCTTGCCCAGATGACGCTGAGTCTGATCCGCGTCTTCAGGGCGGGTCGACAGCAGGGAGTCGTTCCACACCTTGAAACGGTCACGGTCCTGCACCGGCACACCCAGCAGTTCGCAGATCAGCGCCAGGGGCAACGGCAGGGCGTAGTCGTTGACCAGATCAGCCGGCGGGCCGGCGGCGAGCATGCGGTCGATCAACTGATGGGCGTAGTCGCGGGCGTGGGGGCGCAGGGCTTCGACGCGGCGACGGGTGAAAGCCTGGGCGGCGCGCGAGCGAATCCGCGTGAGTTGCGGCGGGTCCATCATCACGATGCCGCCGGCGATGCGTGGGAAGGCACGCGGGCTATCGTCGCGACGAAACGCCTCGCTGCGGCTGAAGCGCCGGTCGCCGAGTACCAGGCGCACATCGTCATAGCGAGTGGCAAGCCAGGCCGGGGCGCCGATGGGCATTTGGATGCGCAACAGCCCCGGTGCCTGCTGGGCATGGCGATAGGGTTCCGCCAGCTTGAGGTCGGTGAAGCGGTTGAACGGGTAGGCCAGCGGGGTCATGGCAAGTCCTTGGCAGTGCTGAGGTCGGGCAAATGGTCGAGCAGCTCAAGCTGCAATTCGGGGTCTTCCAGGTGGGCCACCAGTGCGGTGCGGCTCAGGCGTTCGGCCGGGACCTGGGCCACGAATACGCGATGGCCCAGGCGCGCCAGCGGGTGTGTGGCGACGGGCAGGCTGCGGTTGCCGTGGAATCCGGCTCGCGCCAATGCGCTTTGCCACTGCGACAGGTCGAGGAAGGTGGCGCTGCTGAGCTGGCGTTCGTCGCTGGCCTGGTTGAGCATGAAAGCCTGGGAAGCCATCACCCAGAACTCCTCCTGGGTCGGTTCGCTGAACACCAGCCAGCCACCCGGCTTGAGCAAAGCGAGCAGGGTGGCCAGGGAGTGCTCGGTGTCGCGGGCGGCATTCAGCACGCCCCCGGCGACGATCAAGTCCCAGCTCTGGCTGGGATAACCCTGGGCCAGGGCCGGGCGATCGATATCGAACACGCCGTGACGCACCCATGGCCAGTCCTTGAGCCGCTCGGCAGTTTGCTCGCTGAAGTAGCGCGACACGTCGGTGCACAGATAGTCCACGCTGGCATTCGCCAAGACGGGCAACACCGCTTGGGTGGTGGACCCGGTGCCGGCGCCGACTTCCAGCACGCGCAGCGGCACATCGGCCGGCTGGCGTGCGGCCCAGGCGCCGATCCAGTGCGCGACGGCGCGGTGTTGGTATTGCGCTGCGAGGCTCTCGCGATACAGCGCCGCCGCGCGTTCGGTGCGGCCTTCGGGAAACAACAGGTGCACTGCCGCAGACTCGCCACGCATCAACGACGGCAACTGCCGCGCATTCTCCCGCGCGTAGTCGAGGGTGCCGTTGCCGCCGGTATTGCGCGCCCAGTCCACGCTCAACTGCGCCCAAATACCTTCCAGGGCGATATCGCTCCAGGCATTCGCGTCGAGGGTGGGTAGCAATCGATCGGCGACGCGTCGCAACAGGCCTTGGGCTTGCAGCACATCCAGCCAGCGCGCGATCAACGGCCGGTGGCCAGGGGCAATACCCGCCCGTGCCAAGCTGTGGGCCACGTCATTGAGCGGTGCCGGCAGCAACCCACACTGCTCAAGCCCATTGAGCATGGAGAGGAGCGCGGCGTGACCCAGTCGATCATTGAGTCGCACCGACTCCACCAGTTGCGCGGGTTCGAAGGCTTGGTCGAGGGCGGCCTCGGTTGCGGCCAGCTGATCGTCCACCGGCCTGCTCGGGCAAGGATGCGGCACCACGAACAGCGTCTGGCCGTGCAGCGCAACGGCACTGACTTGAGGATGGCCCAAAGCGCGCTCACGCCAGCGTTGATGCGCCAGCTTGACGCTGGCCAAGTCGAGCCATTGCTCCGTGAAACCTTGCACGCGGCAATCGAGTTGCGCCGCCGCACGCTCCGCGAGCTGCCAGTCACCCGGGCGGTGGCTGACGAACAGCACCTGTTGCAGGTGGCTCAGATCACTCAAGGCCAGTGCGGGGAAATCCAGCAGGCGCTCCAACTGCTCGGCGCTCATCATCACCACAGCGGGGCACTGGCGCTCAAGCAAGGCCAGCAGCCGCGCGGGCGCCAACTGATGAACGCCCAGGTCGGTAAACGCAGGCAGTTGCCAAGGCGCAGTGGGCAGGTCGATCAACAGGGTGTCGACGTTCATCGGGAAACTCCGGTGGCATGGAACAGGCGTTGTCCGGCGGCGGCCAGCGGGTCGGTCGCGGCGGGCCATACGTCGAGCAACTCAAAGCCTGCGACGTACAAGGCCTGGCGCCAGGCGTCGGGGGGCATGAACACCTCATCGATGACCCGCAGCGGCGCGCCGGCTGGGGGTGAGAGCAACAGGTGCATGAAGGTCAGCATCGCCGGGTTGTCGGCGATGGATTCGCTGAACAGCAAGGTGCCGCCGTCGCGCAGGCAGGCGCGGATTCGCGACAGGCTGCGCGGCAGGTCGCAGGCGTTGTGCAGCACGTTGCCGGCGATCACCAAGTGCTGGCTGCGGGGCGCGATTCCTTGCTCGCTGAAGTCGCGGTCCAGGTCGAGCAGGTCGAATTGCATACCGGGCTCCAGGCGCAATTCGCGCCGAGCCACGCCGGTGAACAGTGAGCTGATATCAGTGAAGCGATAAGCTTTTTCACGGTCCTCCAAGGCTGCCAGTACGGCACGCGTGGTACAGCCGGCACCGCCGCCGAGCTCCAGCACCTGCAACACGTCGTCGGCGGCGCGGGTTTCCCGCGCACGGGCCGCGAGCACCTGGTTGATCGCGGCGGTAAAGTGGTTGTGCTGATACGCACCGAGTACCGCCACCGGGTCCCCGGCGAGCACCAGCAACGGCGCCAGGGCGATGCGTTCGCGCAGCAACTCGGGCAGGCACTCGATGACCTGGGCATGGAGTTGCGCCATGCTCGGCGGGAAACCCAGCTCGGCATACAACCCTGGCAAATCGCCGAGGGCGGCTTGAGGCGGCGTGCCATTCCAGGCCAACCGCTCGCCGCCTACCTGCACGGCTGCGGTACGCGACAACGCTGCCAGCCAACGCCGCACAATCCAGGCGTGGCGCGGTGCGGTGCCGAGCGATTGGTTAAGCTGTTCGGCGGTTCGCCACACCTGCATCGGCAAGGCCTGGGTACGCAGGAGGACGTCGGCCATGACGCCCAGGCTCAGTTGTTCCAGTGCGTTAAGGGCGGTGTTCATAGGCAACCTTCTTCGGCGTGTTGCAGGTGTTCGAGCGGGTGGTCCAGCAGGGTCAGCGCGCGGATCGCCTGAGCACGTTGCAGGCGCTCAAGGCTGGCGGCGGGCGGCAACGCGTACGCGGCGTCATGGCAGCCGGGGCGGATTTCGCCTTCGAGCACACTCACCACCGTGACTGCCGCCATGGCGCCGGTCAGAGGCGCGTTGCCCGCGCCGTTGACGACCAGGCTGCGGGTGCACGTCTGGCCGTCGCGCAGTCCATCGAGTTGCAGCAACAACGTGACAAAGGGCGGCTGGCCACTGAGGTCCAACTGGCTGGCCGCGCATAAGCGTTGCACCGCTTCGGCACGCGGCAGGCTGTGCGCCTGGTCGAGCGCCTTGAGTACATGGCCGTCGGTCATCACGTTGAACCACTGGCCTGTTTCCAGGCGCAGGTCCCTGGCCAAGCGTTCGCCTTCCCGGTTCAAGTAGGGCAGCACATGCACCGGCCCGGGGAAACACGGCAACAGCACGTCGCGCCTGCGTCGCAGTGCGCGGCTGCAACGGCCGTTGTGCCAGGCCGCCAAGGGCTCGCTGGAGCCGTCTACCGCCCCTTGCAGGAAGTCGTCGGCGGCGACGGCCGTGAAGTGGTCACGCAGGCCAAAATAGCTGCTCAGCCCCTGCACGTGTGTGAACCCCTGCATCGCCAGCCAGCGTGGCAGCAGGCCGGTAAGGCCCGGTTGCAGGCCCGCACCAAGCACCGCGCTGCGCCCGCGCCATAAAGCCGGGTCGAGCTGGATATCGCCCGCGGCGTCGACGTAATGCGCATCGGCGTTCAAAGCGGCCTGCGCGACACGGTCCGCCACGCGCCAGGCGGGGCCGGCGCAGTTGAGCAAGACGTCGCAGCCACGGGCGAACCTGGCCAGGGCTGGCGTGTCGTTGAAATCCACGGCCGTCCATTGCAGGCGTGCTTCGGGCCATTGTTGCTGGAGCAGCGCCAGGCAGCGCGCGCCGTTGTGCGCGTCACGCCCGCCCAGTCGCAGGTCCTGCAGGCCCAGGCTTAACAAGGCCTGTGCGCTGGCCAGGCCGACGTCGCCACTGGCGCCCAGCACCCCGATCAGCATGGCTTGGCCTGCGCATTCAGGCGCCAGCCACCGGCGCGCTGACGGTCATGCCAGAACCCGGCGTAACGACCGTTGAGGCTGAGCAGGTGCGCGTGGGTGCCTGACTCCACCAGGCGACCTTCGTCCAGGACCAGGATCTGGTCGGCGGCCATGATGGTCGGCAAACGATGGGCGATCACCAGCACGGTCGAGTGTTGCATCAGGCGTTGAATCGCGGCCTGTACGAAGGCTTCGTTGAGCGGGTCGAGCGCGGCGGTCGCTTCGTCTAGCAGCACGATGGGCGCACGCTTGAGCAAGGCGCGCGCCAGGGACACGCGCTGGCGCTCACCGCCGGACAACGATGCGCCACCTTCGCCCACCGGTGTGTTCCAGCCTTGGGGCAGGCGGGCGACGATTTCATCGACACCGGCCAGCCGTGCCGCTTCGGCGACGTCGCGGGCACTGGCGTCCGGGCTGCCTACGCGGATGTTCGCTTCGAGGCTGTCGTCGAACAGGTACACGTCCTGCATTACCAGCGACAGTTGCGCCATCAGCGCCGCGTTGGACAGCTCGCGCACGTCCACGCCGCCGACCTTGACGCTGCCCGCCGTCGTATCGAAAAAGCGCATCAACAGGCGGGTGACGGTGGTCTTGCCCGAGCCCGACGCGCCGACAATCGCGGTCATCGAATGCGCCGGGGCGCTGAAGGTCAGGTCGCGCAGTACCGTCGGGCCACTCGGGTAGGCGAAGCTCACGTGTTCGAAAGCCAGGCTGCCGGGCGCTGACAGGGGCAGGCTGACGGCGGGGTCGGGCAACGGCGGCTCACGCAGGATACTCACCAATTGATCCAGGTCGTTGCCGGCCATGCGCAACAGGCCGCTGCGTGCTGCCGCTTCGGCCAATGGCCCCACGAACCGTGCTGCCAGGGCGAGCAGGGCCACCAACTGGATCGCATCAATTTCACCATGAGCCGCCATGGCAATGCCCACGCCGACCAGCAGCGCAAAGGCCAGTTGCACGGTCAAACCACCGGCGAGCAGCTTGGGAAAGGTCTGCGACAGCATCGAACCACCGGCCAGCTTTTGCGCCTGATTGGCGGCCTGCAAGGGCGCGTAGCCGTCCTGGGTGCGGCCAAATGCGCGCAGCACCTGCTGGTAGCGAGCGAACTCCACCACCCGGTTGCCGGCCAGGGTCGCGGCGGCTTCCACCCGCGCATCGTTGCTGCCGATGGCGGCG
The DNA here is from genome assembly GCF_000510895.2 of Pseudomonas sp. FH1. Classification (NCBI taxonomy): domain Bacteria; kingdom Pseudomonadati; phylum Pseudomonadota; class Gammaproteobacteria; order Pseudomonadales; family Pseudomonadaceae; genus Pseudomonas; species Pseudomonas sp. FH1. Next base: position 4,818 of record NZ_AOHM01000061.1, on the reverse strand, counting down.
GCTGACCAGTGATGGGTGAAGTAGATCAGCGGCGCACACAACACAGCCGTCAGGCCCAGGCGCCAGTCGAACACGAACAGCGTCAGCGCCACGGTGGCCGGCACCACCACCCCGGACACTACCGGCCCCAGGTAATGGGCGAACAAACCGGTGACCATCAACGTGCCGCTGGTAGCGCTGCGTGACAGGCGCCCGACCTTTTCCGAGTTGAACCAGCCCAACGGCAGGCTGACCAGGTGCTGGCCGAGGCGATCATGCAAGGTTGTCAGCACCAGCAAGGCCAGGGCAAAGCCCTTCATGGCCTGCTGGTAGTGGGCGATGCAGGTCAGCACCACCATGGCCGCCAGGCCTGCCAGCCAGGCGCTGGCCGTGGGCAGGTCGCCGGCGAACAACGCGTGCAGGATCGGCACCAGCAGCGCCACGGCCAGGCCTTGCAGCACGGCGCTGGTCACCAGCCACGCCAGGTAACGGTAGAGGCGCGGGGCATGGGCCGGGCCCAGTAAGGTCACAAGGCTGTGAATCATAGGGACATCTCCACGGCAGGGGTTTCGGTGCTGGCTCGCCACAGTCGGGCATAGGCGCCGTTGGCGTTCAGCAGGTGTTCATGGCGGCCGCTTTCCAGGACGCGGCCCTGGTCGAGAACGACGATCTGGTCGACGCCACTGATGCTCGACAGACGATGGGCAATCACCAGCACCGTGCGGCCCCGTGCCAAGGCCGACAGCGCATCCTGGATCAATGCTTCGGACTCGGGATCGGCGTGGGAGGTGGCTTCATCGAGGATTAGCACCGGCGTGTCGGCCAGCAGGGTGCGGGCGATGGACACGCGCTGCGCCTCGCCCCCGGATAAGATCGCGTCTTCGCCAATCACCGATTGATAACCCCGAGGCAGCGCCTGGATACGCGCATGGATTTGCGCCGAGCGTGCTGCCGCCTCGACCTCTGCATCGCTGGCATCCGGGCGGCCCAGGCGCAGGTTGTCGGCGACCGTGCCGTGCACCAGTTGTGCGTCCTGCAACACGAAACCCACGTGTTGATACAACTGGCGCGGGTCGATCTCGCGCACATCGGCGCCGCCCACGCAGATGCGGCCGGCGTTGACGTCATGAAAGCGCGGCACCAGCTTGGCCAGGGTCGACTTGCCCGCGCCGGACGCGCCGACCAATGCGGTCACGCTGCCGGCCGGGCAGTGCAGGTCGACGCCCTTGAGGATCAGGTGCTCGGCGTCGTAGCCGAACTGCACCTGTTCAAAGCGGATATCGCTGCCCTGGGGTTGGACGCAGGCCTTGGGCGTAGGCAATTCCTCAACGTCCAGCAGCGCTTCGATGCGACCGGCTGCCGCCAGGGCCGTACGCTGGGCTGTGAGGCTCTGGTTGATCACCAGCAGCGATTGCGGGATGACCACCGCCACCAGGGTTTCGGCGAACAGCTCCAGCGGTGTGATCCAACCGTGCGCCAGTAACAGGCAACCCACCCCCAGGCTCACCAGCAGGATCACCGGTACACTCAAGGCCATCGAGGAAAAGGCTTCCAGGCGCAGCAGCGGCTTGACCCAGCCGGCGTACTGCTCGCTGAACTGGTTGACCGCCTGCTGATAGCTGCGATGCGCCTGCCCGACCTGGCCGAACGCCTTGACCACGGCAATGCCGTGCACGAACTCGACAATCGCCGCGCTGACCCGGGTCATGCTCTTGTCCAGCAACTGCATCTTGGCGCCAAAACCGCGCATCATCAGGGCGTAGGCCACCGCGTAGATGGGCAGTGTCAGCACCGCGAGCAGCGCCAGCCGCCAGTTCAACGTCGCCAGCCACAGCAGGCCCGCCAGCGGCGTGACGATGGCTGCGGTGAGCTCCACCGCATGGTGGGCGACCAAGTGGTGCAGGTCTTCGAGGTCGTCCTGCACCACCTTGCGCACGGCGCCGGAGGTGGTGTCGGTGTACCAGCCCAACGGCACGCGCCCGAGCTTGCGTACCATGGCTTCGCGCAAGCTCGATTGCAGCCGGTGGTCAGCCACATGGGTCAACCACAGCGCCACGCCACTGGCCATCCACCCCACACTCAGGGCGATCACCACCAGCGCGGCCCACAGCCATAGGGTCTTGCTGTCGGCGCTGCCGGCCAACAGTAATCGGCCCAGTTCGGTGAGGCCGATAAAGGGCACCAGGTTGACCAATGCGCCGAGGGCGGCGAACGCCACACCGAGGCGAATCAAGCGGTTGACCGGGCGTTTCAGGGTATCCAAGGCGGTGGTCATGAGTTTTTCCGAAGGGCCTCAAGCAGGTGCGCAGTGACGGTGTGGACGTGAGGCGGTTCGATCACGCTGAAGTGGTTGCCAGGCACGTCGATCAGCTCGAAGTGGCCCAGGCACGCGTCTTCCCAGAACGGCGCGGCCAAATGCCCGACGCCGCCGGTGATGCCGAACGATTGCTGCTCCAGGCAGCGCAGGTAGGTCATGTTGCCGAGGAACGGCAGCGGGTCGAACCGCGCCGCTCGCATGCTGTGGCGGCACACACGGAACAGCGTCGGTACCAGTTCGGGACCGATCGGCACCCCGGCCTGGCCCGAGGCCAGGCGTGCGTATTCGGCCAGGCGTTCCTCCTGGCTGCGCGCCGATTGCTGTTGGACCGCCAGCGCCAGCGCGTCCAGCCCCGGATCGCCGCTCAGCGCCGCCATGGCCCCGGCGGGTACGCGGCGGTTGTCGCGGGCCATCAACAGGTCGATGGCGCGGTACACGTCGTAGTCTTCGATGTGCGCGCCGAACACGGTTTTCACTGGGTCCAGGTTCAGGTTGGGCACGAAGATCGCCTCGTACGCCAGCTCTTCGTCGGTGTCGATGAACATCGGGATGCTGTCGATCAGGCTCAGGTCGACCACCTCCATGCCGCGTTCGAGCAAGCGCCGGGCAACCTCAGTGGCCAGCAGCCCGCCGAGGCAGTAGCCGATCAGTTGGAAGCGTTGATGGCCATCGGCAATCAAGCGTTCGGCGTAGTCCTCGGCCACACTTTCGATCAGGCGCTTGGGCTCCAGCGCCAGGTACTGTTCGGTGTCAGCCACGGCAAAGCCAATCACCGGACCGGCCTGCTGGTCGGCAAGGGCGCGGCCCAGGTGCTGGAAATAATCGAGGGTGCCGAGGGCGGCATGGAACATCACCCGGACCGGGCCGACGTCACCCCCGCCAAACGGCACCACCAGCGCGTTGCTGCTGGACGAGCGTTGCGCTTCACCGCTGACGGCAACCGTGGCCGGCGTGGCTTCGCCCTGATTGAGCAGGCGCGCGAGGGCGGCGACATTCGGCTCGTTGAGCATCTGGCGCAGCAAGGTGTCGTAGCTCAGGCGTTGGGCCTGGGGCAGTTGCTCACGCAGTTGGCCGGCGACGCGGGCGAGGATCAGCGAGTCGGCGCCTTTTTCATAGAAGCTGTCCTCGACGCCGATCTGCGCCAGCCCCAGGGCGTCGGCCCATACGCGGCACAACTCGGCGCTGAGCGGATCGCTCGGCGCTTCCTGGCTGCTGGAGGCCTGGGCGTCGGCGGCAGGGCGCCAGCCGGCCAGGGTCTTGCGATCGACCTTGCCATTGGCGGTCAGCGGCAAGCGGTCGAGTACCTGCAGGTGCGCTGGCAGCATGTAGTCCGGCAGGCGCTCGGCCAGGGCGCGGCGCAGGCTGTCGACATTCAGGCGCTGCACGCCGGCCTTGAAGCGCGCAGCGAATACCTGCATGCCGAGGGCGGCCAGCGGGTGGTCGGCCTGGGGCAGGGCAGGCAGGCATTCGCCACCGAAGGCCTTGACCCGCGCCTGCCAGATATCGGCGTCGCGCAGGCCACTGCGGCCCTGGTCGTGGTCGCCATTCGCCGGTGTCATCATGAAGCCCTGGGTCAGCAGGATCGGCGGCCATTCGCCGGACGGCTCGCTGAATACCAGCCAGCCACCAGGGCTAAGCAACTCGGTGATCTGGCCGAGGGCGTTGTCGATGTCCTTGACGCTGTTGAGCATGCCCGCACACAGCACGATATCCACGCTGTTGCTGGCCAAACCCTGGGGGCGGATGTCCTGGTCGATGTCCAATACGCCATAGCGTACCCAGGCGTGCTCGGCAAAGCGCTGCTTGGCCGCCGGCAGGAAAAACGCGGTCATGTCGGTAAACAGGTAGTCGACTTCCAGCCCATCGAGCAAGCCGATAACCGGCGCGCTGGTGGCGCCGGTACCGGCGCCGATTTCGAGGATGCGCAGCGGGCCGTCGCCTTGATGGTGGGTGGCCAGGCGGTTGATCAGCGCCGCGATGCTGTGGTTGTTGTAGCGCGACACGGCATCCCCGCCGTACAACTGCAAGGCCACGTCCAGTTGGCCTTGGGGGAACAGCAAGTCGAACGGGTTGACCTCGCCCTTGAGCAGTTGCGGCAGTTGCCACACATGGTTGAGCTGGTAGTCGAGCAGCGCCTGGCTGCACAGCCCCGAGGCGACCGCTTGTTCCACCCGGCCCCACGCCAGCGCCGGGTTGGGCGCGGGTTGCGCGAGGCGGTAGTGCGAGTGGGTGTAGTGCAGCAGACCAGCCTCGCACAGCGCGCCCAACCAGCGACGAACCAGCCAATGGTGGCGCGGCTCGGCCTGCAAGGCGTGCAGGATTGTGGCGGCGTCCGGTTCGGCCCGCTCGCCGCTGAACAGTCCGGCCTTGAGCAACACCTCCAGCATCGAACTCAATGCAGCGGCACTCAGGTCAGCCTGGTACTCGCGCACCTGTTGCGCATCGAAACTGCCCACCTGGCTGTCGGCATAACGTTTGACCGCCGTAAGCAACGGCGCGCCTGGCAGCGGCTCGGGTTCGGC
>NZ_AOHM01000060.1:0-2971 GCF_000510895.2 Pseudomonas sp. FH1 | reverse complement strand
TCGCGGTAGGGACGGCAGTTACCTGCCGCCCCCCGCACAGATCCGTACATGCGGAACTACCGCATACGGCTCCTGCCTCGGGTAGGTTCCTTCCTCGTTTCTGAATCAACGGGTCATTCAGTTCTAAACCAACGCAGACGCCTTTACAGCGCAAAGCATGAAGGCCGGCAGCGTAGTAATTCAATCGCTTTCAGCGTTGATATGCATCGGGCGGGGGGAGGGGCTCGGGAGGGGGCGACATTGCAGGGACTTCTTTCCCTACGCGGCGAGCCATTATTAGGCCATCCCCGTGTAGAATGAGCCGAAACAGCCATTCGTGCAAATCGTTGATGTGCTCGGGGCCGACAACCTTCCATGATGGAATGCGAGATGCAGCAAGCAAATTTTCAGGTTGACTCCCGACTGGCAACGTTGCTCAGCCAAGATTACTCGACGACAGAAAAAGCTCTTAAAGAGTTGGTTGATAACGCATGGGATGCGGATGCAGAAGAGGTGGTTATCGAACTACCTGAGCCATTGACCAATGGCCCTATTGTTATACGCGACGATGGTAACGGGATGACTCGCCGGGAGCTTGAGTCTCATTATTTGAAAATTGCATCTGATCGACGGATGCGGACTAATGGACGTACCTCAAAAAAACGGCGTCCGATCAAAGGCAAGAAAGGGATCGGAAAATTTGCTGGGTTGATGTCCGCTTCGGTGATGCGTCTCACCACAATGGCCCGTGGCCAACAGATTTCGTTCACGCTTGGTATTGAGGACCTTGAGTCGGCGTCCGATATTGAGCACTTGACGCTACCACTTGAGGTGAGCGAATGCAGCTTCGAAGATCATGGAACCTGCGTGACACTGACGCATCTTCGTCAAGGGCTACGTTACCCAAGTGCTGATCGACTACGCCAAGAACTGATCATGGAGTACGGTCGGCAGAAGGACTTCAAAATTATCATCAATGGTAAACCGCTGGGCATTGATGATCTTGAAGGCGAATTCACTGAGGTGCAAGGTACGTTTCCTGATGCGGGGGATGCAACTCTTCGTTTTGCCATTAGCAAAAAGAAAAGTGGTCTGAGACGCCCCGGCATTACTTTGATGGTGGAAGGAAAGGCAGTCGGTAAGCCTAGTTATTTTGGCTTGGAGAACAGTGATGAGATTCCTGCTCGTCTGCTGAGAAAGCTGTATGGCGAGGTCGAAGCTGACGGGCTGATGGACTATGTAACTGCCGGTTGGGACTCGGTAATCGAAAACAGCGAGGCTTACCTACAGATCGTCACCTTCGTGCAGGCAAATTTGGTTGAGGCTTTCCGCTCTACACACGGTATGGAAATGCGGATGGCGCATGCTCGCTTGCAAAAAGCGGTCGCCGGCCGATTGGAAAAACTGCCCCAGCACAAGCGCGAGTTTGCAGATCGAGCAATCAAGAAGGTTTTGAAAAAGTATTACGACGAACCTGCCCACAAGGTACAGGCTCTCGCATTTGTCGTTCTTGAGGCCGTAGAACGTACCGAATACCGCTCTATCATCGAGCATCTCGCTGAAGCAAATCGCGGCGATATCGTTAACCTTGCTGATGCGCTGGAGAGCTTTGGCCTTGCCGACATGGCCGTTCTGGTCGACCAAGCTAAAGCCAGACTGCAGTTCTTGGATGACTTGGAGCGCCTAGTCCGAAATGAAGGCTGCCTTGAGTCAACGGTACACAAAGCTATAGAAGTAAATCTTTGGATTTTGGGTGCTGCATTCACGATCTTTAGTTCCAATATCACTTTGAAACGGCAGATTGAGGAGCTGCTGAAACAGAAGTACTCCGGAGCGCTAGGCACGACCCGTCCAGACTTGCTGTTGAATGAAAGCCTGCTGGGGGAGTTCTTACTGATCGAGTTTAAGCGTCCCTCGCATCCTTTGAGCTTTGCGGATTACCAGCAAGCAACTCGGTATCGGCATGAGCTTACCGGGTATAGCGCTAAGCCAATAAAAATTCTAGTAATAGGAGGGCGGATTGATGGCTTCCCGACCCGAGAGCTTGAGCCTGGAGTCAGCTGCCTATTGTTTACAGATATTATTTCCACAGCACGCCGACAAATTGAATGGCAGCTTCAACGTGCACCGGGTTTTCCTGGCGCACTGCTGATGTAGGCCGTATTTTGTGGGTTTTGGACAGATTCCTGGCTCTAGCCTTCGGAATCCAGCAGCCCCGGGAGGGCTTGCCATTTTGGCTTGTGACAACACCTTAAGCATGGCCGAACGTTTCAGCCCAGGAAAACGAAGCAATTTACGGCATTGCATACCTGCATGACCGCGTGGTTTTTAAAGCCCAAAATAGAGCGCGGGCGGTACAAACATTGAATCACAACCCAACTGTATGTGCAGAATCCACAGCTGTTTTTCCGTTCATCCAGTCTGGCTATCAGAGCAAATCGGTCAACCGCTGAACTCAATACAGTCGTGCACACTGTGATGGGGGGGCACCCTCGAACACGTGAGTAGGAGGTACCTGCTCTGCGTTAGAGCAAGTAAATCTTCTCGTGCGCGCCACTCTTCCTGATTTTCGTCGTTTCGAACGCATAGTCATGTTCGTCAAAATTACACTCCGAAATAAAGTGAGTGTATTTCAAACTCTTCACGCGGGTCATGGCCTTGCTTTTACGCAGGTCCGTCGTTTTATTCTGAACATTCATTTCAGGTGAGAAGTAATTGATCAAACCGGCTTCGGCGGCGAGCACGAGATTTTCTTCCCCCAGGTTTAGATAGTCGTTAGGCTGTTTGATGGCCATGCCGTCGCGAGACGCCATCGCCTCGAATCGTGGCGTGAAGAAGTACAGATAGATTTCCGCTTCGTCCTCGCATTCTGCCTGGGCTTGCTGCACACGCTTGTGCCCGTCCATTCGGTCAGACAGCTCCATGGCCTTGCCGATGTACATGACTGAATCGCCCCGGGTTTCCTAGACACTCTCCAGGCTCGCTGCGTAAC
>NZ_AOHM01000059.1:0-42545 GCF_000510895.2 Pseudomonas sp. FH1 | reverse complement strand
AAAAAGGCCCCGCTCAATCTGATTGAGCGGGGCCTTTTTATTTGTGGCGAGGGAGCTTGCTCCCGCTGGGCTGCGCAGCAGCCCAGAAATCAGACGCCGAACTGCTCGCGGTACGCCTTCACCGCCGGCAGGTGTTGCTTGAGCTGCGGATCATCCTCCAGGAACTGCAGCACCTGGTTCAGCGACACGATGCTCACCACGGGAATGCCGAAATCGCGCTCCACTTCCTGGATGGCCGACAATTCACCGTTGCCGCGTTCCTGGCGGTTCAGCGCAATCAGCACGCCGGCAGCCTTGGCGCCATCCTGGGAGGCGATGATCTGCATCACTTCGCGGATCGCAGTACCAGCGGTGATCACGTCGTCGATGATCAGCACGTCGCCCTTGAGCGGAGCTCCGACGAGGCTGCCGCCTTCGCCGTGGGCCTTGGCTTCTTTGCGGTTGAAGCACCATGGCAGATCCTGGCCATGATGTTCAGCCAGAGCCACGGCCGTCGCGGCCGCCAGGGGGATACCCTTGTAGGCTGGGCCGAACAGCACGTCGAAGGAAATACCGCTTTCAACGATGGCCGCCGCATAGAAACGACCCAGCTGAGCCAGGGCCGAACCCGAGTTGAACAAGCCTGCATTGAAGAAGTACGGGCTGGTGCGCCCGGACTTCAAAGTGAACTCACCGAAGCGCAAAACGCCGCGATCGATGGCAAAACGAATGAAATCGCGTTGATACGCCTGCATGAAAAAAGCCTCAGATACCACGGATTTAGCTAATTAGGTAGACGGCGTGTATCATACACGCACGCGATTTTTGGGGCCATTTATGCGGATCATCAGTGTGAACGTTAATGGTATTCAGGCTGCAGTCGAGCGTGGTTTGCTCAGTTGGCTGCAAGCCCAGAATGCCGACGTCATCTGCCTGCAGGATACCCGCGCCTCCGCCTTTGAACTGGACGACCCAGCCTTCCAACTGGATGGCTACTTCCTTTATGCCTGCGATGCCGAAGTGCCCACCCAAGGTGGCGTGGCTTTGTATTCGCGGTTGCAACCCAAGGCGGTCATCAGCGGCCTCGGCTTCGAGACAGCCGACCGCTACGGGCGCTACCTGCAAGCCGATTTCGATAAGGTCAGCATCGCGACCTTGCTGCTTCCTTCGGGGCAGAACGGCGATGAAGACTTGAACCAGAAGTTCAAGCTAATGGACGATTTCGCCCGTTACCTGGATAAACAGCGACGCAAACGTCGCGAGTACATTTATTGTGGCTCGCTGTACGTGGCGCAACAGAAGCTGGATATCAAGAACTGGCGCGACAGCCAGCAATCCCCGGGTTTCCTGGCGCCGGAACGCGCCTGGATGGACGAGATTGTCGGCAATATGGGCTATGTGGATGCCCTGCGCGAAGTCAGCCGCGAAGGCGACCAGTACAGCTGGTGGCCGGACAACGAACAGGCTGAGATGCTCAACCTGGGCTGGCGTTTCGACTACCAGTTGCTGACTCCAGGTCTGCGCCGGTTCGTGCGCAGTGCACGCCTGCCGCGCCAGCCACGCTTCTCGCAGCACGCGCCGCTGATCGTGGACTACGACTGGACACTGACCATCTGAGGTCTTTTTCCAGGCACAAAAAAACCGACATCGCTGTCGGTTTTTTTGTGGGCGCTCATTATTTGATCACACGCCAGGTCAACGGGTAGCGATAGGCGATCCCTTTGTTGGCCTTGATGCTGCCGATGATGGTCAGCACGATCGTGGCGATCGCCAGGGCAAACATCAGGAAAAACCCAACTATCGTGAACGCCAGTACGATGCAGGCTATCCAGGCGATGGCCACGGTGATCTGGAAGTTCAAGGCTTCCTTGCCCTGATCATCAATGAACGCGTCCTTTTCTTTCTTCATCTGCCACAGGATCAGCGGCCCCACGACACTGCCGAAAGGGAACACAAACCCGAGAAACGCCGCGAGATGGCACAACATCGCCCCCTGCCGTACTTCATAGGAAGGCATCGGCACAAGTTCTTGGTTGTCATTCATGGCGCTTCTCCTTGAGGCGGGCTCAGTCAGCCAGGGCGGCGTTCTGCAGCTCGAAGATTTCAGTCATGCCTTTCTGGGCCAGGGCCAACATGGCGTTCAAGTCGGCCGGCTGGAATGGCGCGCCTTCGGCGGTGCCCTGTACTTCGATGAAACCACCGGTGCTGGTCATGACCACGTTCAGGTCGGTCTCGGCAGCCGAGTCTTCCAGGTAGTCCAGGTCCAGTACAGGTTCGCCCTGGTACATGCCTACCGATACGGCAGCGATCATTTGCTTGAGCGGGTCACCGCCTTTCAGGCCGCCACGCTTCTTGATCACTTTGAGTGCATCAACCAGGGCCACCATGGCGCCGGTGATGGACGCGGTGCGGGTGCCGCCGTCGGCCTGGATCACGTCGCAGTCGACGTACAGGGTCACGTCGCCCAGCTTGGACATGTCCAGGGCTGCACGCAGGGAGCGACCGATCAGGCGCTGGATTTCCAGGGTACGGCCGCCCTGCTTGCCACGGCTGGCTTCACGCTGGTTACGCTCGCCGGTGGCGCGCGGCAGCATGCCGTACTCGGCGGTCAACCAACCCTGGCCCTGGCCTTTGAGGAAACGCGGCACGCCGTTTTCGACGCTGACGGTGCAGATGACCTTGGTATCGCCAAACTCGACCAGTACAGAACCCTCGGCGTGTTTGGTGTAGTTGCGGGTGATGCGGATCGAGCGGAGCTGATCGGCAGCGCGACCACTTGGACGTTTCATAGGGAGACACCTGTACTGAGGACGAAAAACTGCCGAGCATTATAGAGCCGCGAGCCGATTCGGGGCACTGCTAAAAAATCCGGTTACGAATGCTCGGGTTTGGGCGTGTCCGCCCCACTGCGCTACAATCCTGCGCCATCTTAATCATCAGCCCGTGTTTGCGGGCTGCAACGCGAGGTACCTCCATGGTGCACAGCATGACCGCCTTCGCCCGCGTCGAAAAAGCCGGCGTCCAAGGCACCCTGAGCTGGGAATTGCGCTCGGTCAACAGCCGTTACCTGGAGCCGCACCTGCGCCTGCCGGAATCGTTTCGCGACCTCGAAGGCGCCGTGCGTGAAGCGCTGCGCCAGGGCATTTCCCGCGGCAAGCTGGAATGCACCCTGCGTTTTACCGAAGAAACCACCGGCAAGGCCCTGCAGATTGACCGCGACCGCGCCGCGCAACTGGTCGCCGCCGCCGAAACCATCGCCGGTCTGATCAAGCAGCCGGCCGCGCTCAACCCGCTGGAAGTGCTGGCGTGGCCCGGCGTGCTGGTGGCCGATGCCACCGACCCTCAAGCCCTCAACGCCGAAGCCCTCGCCCTGTTCAACCAGGGCTTGAAGGAGCTCAAGGCCGGCCGTGAGCGCGAAGGTGCCGAACTGGCCCGCCTGATCAGCGAGCGCCTGACCGCCATTGAAGAAGACGTGGTCACCCTGCGTGAGCTGGTGCCGCAAATGCTCGCCACCCAGCGCCAGAAGGTGCTCGACCGCTTCACCGACATGAAGGCCGACCTCGATCCGACGCGCCTGGAACAGGAAATGGTCCTGCTCGCGCAGAAGAGCGACGTCGCCGAAGAACTTGATCGCCTGAGCACCCACATCCTCGAAGTGCGCCGCGTGCTCAAGTCCGGCGGTGCCGCCGGTCGGCGTTTGGACTTCCTGATGCAGGAACTCAACCGCGAAGCCAATACACTCGGCTCCAAGGCGTTCGACCCGCGCAGCACCACGGCTGCGGTCAACCTCAAAGTGTTGATCGAGCAGATGCGCGAACAAGTACAGAATATTGAGTAAGGCAACCTCCATGACCCACAGCACCGGCACCCTGTACATCATTTCCGCCCCTTCGGGCGCGGGCAAAAGCAGCCTGGTCAAGGCCCTGACCGACGCTGACGAGCAGATCCGCATTTCGGTCTCCCACACCACCCGCGCCATGCGTCCGGGTGAGGTGAACGGCGAGCACTATCACTTCGTCGAGCGCACCGAGTTCGTCAAGATGATCGAACACGGCGACTTCCTGGAGCGCGCCGAAGTGTTCGGCAACCTCTACGGCACCTCGCAAAGCCACTTGCAGCAGACCCTGGATGAAGGCCACGACCTGATCCTGGAAATCGACTGGCAGGGCGCCGAGCAAGTCCGCAAGCTGATGCCGCAGGCGCGCTCGATCTTCATCCTGCCGCCTTCGCTGGAAGCTTTGCACCAGCGCCTGACCAACCGTGGCCAGGACAGTGACGAGATCATCGAAGGCCGCATGCGTGAAGCCGTCAGCGAAATGAGCCACTACGTCGACTACGACTACCTGATCATCAACGACGATTTTGCCCACGCACTGGACGATTTGAAGGCGATTTTCCGCACCAATCAGCTCCAGCAAAAGCGCCAGCAACAGCGTTTCGGCAAATTACTGGCCGAACTGCTCGGTTGATTGGCTCTTCCCAAAACCGCTGCAAGGGCTTTACATTGGCACTTGTAGCGGTTTTGCGAGGGCCTGCGAAAAATCAGCGCTTCCCTAAACGCTGGTGATTTTTTAAACTGTTTAGTCCGCTCGCCCAACCGGGCAGCGCGCATCTTGCATTCGCTCCGAGGAATACCATGGCCCGCGTAACCGTTGAAGACTGCCTAGAACACGTGGATAACCGCTTTGAGCTGGTCATGCTCTCTACCAAGCGTGCCCGTCAACTGGCCACTGGCGGCAAAGAGCCCCTGGTCCAGTGGGAAAACGACAAGCCTACCGTTGTAGCCCTGCGTGAAATCGCTGAAGGCCTGATGAGCTACGAGTTCATCGCCAACGCCGAAATCGTTGAAGACGAACCGCTGTTTGCAGCGTTCGAGGACGAGTCCAACGAGGCCGTCTAAGCCTATGCCTGGTCGACGTAGCACGGCGCGGGGTCACAGCCAACGGCAGGAGTTCACACTTTGCCGAGCATAGACGCCCTCGCCGATCGCTTATCGGCCTACCTCGGCCCCGACCAGGTCAACCTGGTCCGCCGAGCGTATTTCTACGCCGAACAAGCCCACGACGGCCAGCGCCGCCGCAGTGGCGAGGCGTATGTCACCCATCCTCTTGCGGTGGCAAATATTCTGGCCGACATGCACATGGACCATCAGAGCCTGATGGCCGCGATGCTGCATGACGTGATCGAAGACACCGGCATCGCCAAGGAAGCGCTCAGCGCGCAATTTGGCGAAACCGTGGCCGAACTGGTCGACGGGGTCAGCAAACTGACCCAGATGAACTTCGAGACCAAGGCCGAAGCCCAGGCGGAAAACTTCCAGAAGATGGCCATGGCCATGGCCCGCGATATCCGCGTGATCCTGGTCAAGCTGGCCGACCGGCTGCACAACATGCGCACGCTGGAAGTGCTGTCCGGTGAAAAACGCCGGCGCATCGCCAAGGAAACCCTGGAAATCTACGCGCCCATCGCCAACCGGCTGGGCATGCACGCCATTCGTATCGAATTCGAAGACCTCGGCTTCAAGGCCATGCACCCGATGCGTTCGGCGCGCATCTACCAGGCGGTCAAGCGCGCCAGGGGAAACCGCAAGGAAATCGTCAACAAGATCGAAGAGTCGCTGAGCCATTGCCTGGCGATCGACGAGATCGAAGGCGAGGTCAGCGGCCGGCAGAAGCACATCTACGGCATCTACAAGAAGATGCGCGGCAAGCGTCGGGCCTTCAACGAGATCATGGACGTGTATGCGTTCCGGATCATCGTCGACAAGGTCGACACCTGCTACCGCGTGCTGGGCGCTGTACATAATTTGTACAAACCACTGCCGGGGCGCTTCAAGGATTACATCGCGATTCCCAAGGCCAACGGCTATCAGTCGTTGCACACCACATTGTTTGGTATGCACGGGGTGCCGATCGAGATCCAGATCCGCACCCGCGAAATGGAAGAGATGGCCAACAACGGCATCGCCGCCCATTGGCTGTACAAATCCAGTGGCGACGAACAGCCAAAAGGCACCCATGCCCGCGCCCGCCAGTGGGTCAAGGGCGTGCTGGAAATGCAGCAACGTGCCGGCAACTCCCTCGAATTTATCGAAAGCGTGAAGATCGACCTGTTTCCGGACGAGGTCTACGTGTTCACGCCCAAAGGCCGGATCATGGAGCTGCCCAAAGGCTCCACGGCGGTCGACTTTGCCTACGCCGTGCACACAGACGTGGGCAACAGCTGCATCGCCTGTCGGATCAATCGCCGTCTCGCACCGCTGTCAGAGCCGCTGCAAAGTGGCTCCACGGTCGAGATCGTCAGCGCACCGGGCGCACGCCCGAATCCGGCATGGCTCAATTTTGTGGTCACCGGCAAGGCGCGTACGCACATCCGTCACGCGCTGAAACTACAGCGCCGCTCCGAATCCATCAGCCTGGGCGAACGCCTGCTGAACAAGGTGCTCAACGGTTTCGACAGCGCCTTGGACAAGATTCCTACAGAGCGCGTGCAAGCGATGCTCCACGAATATCGCCAGGAAACCATCGAAGACCTGCTGGAAGACATCGGCCTGGGCAACCGCATGGCCTACGTCGTCGCCCGCCGCCTGCTCGGCGAAGGCGAACAGTTGCCAAGCCCGGAAGGTCCGCTGGCGATTCGTGGCACCGAGGGCCTGGTGCTCAGCTACGCCAAGTGCTGCACGCCGATCCCGGGCGACCCGATTGTCGGCCACTTGTCGGCAGGCAAAGGCATGGTGGTGCACCTGGACAACTGCCGCAACATCACCGAGATCCGCCACAACCCGGAAAAATGCATCCAGCTCTCGTGGGCCAAGGATGTCACCGGCGAATTCAACGTCGAGCTGCGCGTCGAGCTGGAACACCAGCGCGGCCTGATCGCCCTGCTCGCCAGCAGCGTCAACGCGGCCGACGGCAATATCGAGAAGATCAGCATGGACGAGCGCGATGGTCGCATCAGCGTGGTCCAGTTGGTGGTCAGCGTTCACGACCGCGTGCACCTGGCCCGCGTGATCAAGAAACTGCGTGCCTTGACGGGTGTGATCCGCATCACTCGCATGCGCGCCTAAGCCACATTACAAGGAGTCATTCATGACCAAGACTGTTATCACCAGCGATAAAGCCCCGGCCGCCATCGGCACCTACTCCCAGGCGATCAAGGCAGGCAACACCGTCTACATGTCCGGCCAGATTCCACTGAACCCAAAGACCATGGAACTGGTTGAAGGCTTCGAAGCACAGACCGTGCAGGTCTTCGAAAACCTCAAGTCGGTGGCCGAGGCTGCCGGCGGCTCGTTCAAAGACATCGTCAAGCTGAACATCTTCCTCACCGATCTGAGCCACTTCGCCAAGGTCAACGAGATCATGGGCAAGTACTTCGAACAGCCGTACCCAGCCCGCGCCGCCATCGGCGTTGCGGCCCTGCCAAAGGGTGCGCAGGTTGAGATGGACGCGATTCTGGTCATCGAGTAAAACACCCGGCGCAGCCCCCATAGGCTGCGCCGACTTCGTTTTAAAAGGATTTCATGATGCGCAAAGCGCTTGTAGCCTCATCACTGTTCGCCCTGTTGCTTGGCGGCTGCGCAAGCAACCCTGCCGACCGGGATGTGAGTGGCACCTGGATCAACCAGGTCGCCATCGATGCGGCGGCCAAGGGCGGCCCTTTGCGTGAAGCCTTGCAGAGCTTTGGCCCGAACCTCGAATGGGAGGTCAATACCAAGGCCTCGCAGGCACGCTACTACAACGGTTTTGAAGTAGCGGAAGGCAAGTTGCTGGGTGAAAAGTCCGGCGCCTGGAGTGTGGATTTCTACGGCAGCTCCGCCACCGAACTCAAGCGTAAAGGCAAACAGCTGCTGCAAGTGGCCAACGACAACGAGCCTGAACAGCTGTTCGCCCGCCCCAAAGAGCCCGCACCGGAAGGCGCGCCACTGGGCGCAAACTT
Source organism: Pseudomonas sp. FH1 (assembly GCF_000510895.2). Classification (NCBI taxonomy): domain Bacteria; kingdom Pseudomonadati; phylum Pseudomonadota; class Gammaproteobacteria; order Pseudomonadales; family Pseudomonadaceae; genus Pseudomonas; species Pseudomonas sp. FH1. The sequence continues at coordinate 34,628 of NZ_AOHM01000059.1, read as the reverse complement.
CGAGCGCGCACTGTACGCCGCTTATATGGGGGGCGACTGGAAGATCCTCGACGGCTTCGGCAGCGGCGCCATCGTGCAATTCCAGGCTAACGGCAAGGTCGCCGGCCTGCCGAATGTCGATCAGTACTCGCTGTGCCTGGCGGGCGATTGCGCGTCCATGAGCGGTGGCTACGACAGCATCTGGCTGCAACTGAACGGCCAGGGCAACCCGTGGATTTTTGTGCGCAAGGGTAAGCAACTGGAGATCTTCCAGGCGATCAATACCGCGCAGGCGGATGAGGTGCCTTCGTTTACGCCAGGGCCTCGCCAGTGGCTGCTGGAAAAACAATGATAAAAAAGGAGCCCTTGGGCTCCTTTTTCATTTAACGCTGGCCTTCGAGGATCGCTGCATAGCCTTCCCGATAACTCGGATACGTCGGCGTCCAGCCTAACGCCTTGGCTCGGGCATTGCTGCATTGCTTGCTGCCAGCACGCCGCACACTCGCGTCATCAGCCCATTCGGTCACGCCCAGGTACTCACGCAACCAATCCACTACCTCGGCCAACGGCGCCGGCGCATCGTCGACGCCGATGTAGACCTTGCCCAGCGAACCGCCCTTTTCCACATGCCGCAACAAAAACGCCAGCAAACCCGCTGCGTCTTCCGCGTGAATGCGGTTGCCATATAAAGGTGGGTCGATTGCCACACGGTAGCCTTGGCGAACCTGAGTCAACAGCCATTCGCGACCCGGCCCATAGATACCCGTCAGACGCACAATGCTCGCCGGAATACCGTTGTTGAGTGCGACTTGCTCGGCTTCCAGCATCACCTGCCCAGAATAACCCTTCGCCTGCGTCTCCGACGTTTCGTCGACCCACTCGCCATTCTGCTGCCCGTAAACGCTGCTGCTGGACACAAACAGCAGGTGTTTCGGCTCCTGGCCGTAATCGCCCAGCCACTCCAGCACATGTTTCAGCCCTTCTACATAAGCAGCGCGATAGCCGGCTTCGTCGTGGTCTGTCGCTGCGGCGCAGTACACCAGGTAATCCACCCCGCCGATCGGCCAGGTGTCGGGGCAGTCCTTGTTGAACAGGTCGCCGGCGATGCCGATCACCCCGTCGGGCAGCCGCGAAATATCGCGGCGCAGGCCATGGACCTCCCATTCAGAGGCGAGCAACTGGCTGGCCAGCCGGCTCCCCACATCGCCACATCCGGCAATCACAACAGAAGGCGCAGACATCACAAAACTCCGTACTGAAAGGTCTAGGTTAGCCTTCGCAGATGACAGACGGCCAGAAAAAGCACAAATAAAGTTACTGTATTACTTCTGTTAACAAGAATTACTTGCAATAATAACCGCCCATTTGTCCTCGACCCTCTGGTCTGGAAGGACGATCACTCATTTTTTTCTCTCAGGTCCGGCCAGCATGACACGTAATACAACCCCCGCTTCGCCAACCAAGCTTCACAGCCCGTCCCGCGCCTGGCGCGCGATTGCTGCGCTGCTGTTCAGCGTACTGCTGGCACCGACCGCCGCATTCGCTGACGCCACCGCACCCGCTACCCCGGCTGCCGCCGAGCAAAACGCCGCGGCACCGGCCGCAGCGCCCGCCGCCGCCGACCCGGCACTGGCAGCTGACCCAGCCGCCGACGACACCGGTGTGGTGCTGGAAGAAGACAACACCCTGGGCATGGCCCATGACCTGTCGCCGTGGGGCATGTACCAGAATGCTGACGTGGTGGTGAAAGCCGTGATGATCGGCCTGGCCATCGCGTCGATCATCACCTGGACCATCTGGATCGCCAAGGGCTTCGAGCTGCTGGGCGCCAAACGTCGTCTGCGTACTGAAATCGTCCACCTGAAAAAGGCCACCACCCTCAAGGAAGCCAGCGAAAGCGCGACCAAGAAGGGCACCCTGGCCAATACCCTGGTGCACGACGCGCTGGAAGAAATGCGCCTGTCCGCCAACACCCGCGAAAAAGAAGGCATCAAGGAACGTGTTGCCTTCCGTCTGGAGCGCCTGGTGGCGGCCTGCGGTCGTAACATGAGCAGCGGCACCGGCGTGCTGGCAACCATCGGTTCCACCGCGCCGTTCGTCGGCCTGTTCGGTACCGTGTGGGGCATCATGAACAGCTTCATCGGCATCGCCAAAACCCAGACCACCAACCTCGCCGTCGTTGCCCCCGGCATCGCCGAAGCCCTGCTGGCGACCGCCCTGGGCCTGGTTGCTGCGATTCCTGCGGTGGTGATCTACAACGTCTTCGCCCGTTCGATTGCCGGCTACAAGGCCCAGGTATCGGACGCGTCGGCAGAAGTCCTGCTGCTGGTCAGCCGCGACCTCGATCACCTGCCTACCGAGCGCAGCTCGCAACCGCACATGGTGAAAGTGGGGTAATCGGCCATGGGCCTGCATTTGAATCAAGGCGACGACGAACTCGTCGAGAACCACGAAATCAACGTCACGCCGTTTATCGACGTGATGCTGGTGCTGCTGATCATCTTCATGGTGGCGGCACCGTTGGCGACCGTGGACATCAAGGTTGACCTGCCCGCGTCCAGCGCAAAACCTGCGCCTCGGCCAGAGAAACCGATCTTCCTCAGCGTCAAGGCGGACCAACGCCTGTTCCTGGGCGAAGAAGAAGTCAAAGCTGAAACCCTGGGGCCGGTGCTCGACGCCAAGACCCAAGGCAAGAAAGACACGACGATCTTCTTCCAGGCTGACAAGGGCGTGGACTACGGCGACCTGATGAGCGTGATGGATGCCCTGCGGGCAGCCGGCTACCTCAAGGTCGGCCTGGTCGGACTTGAGACGGCAGCCAAGAAATGATCACGACGCGCCACAAACTGACGCGTTATGGCACCAGCCTCGCCGTCGTACTGGGCGTGCATGCCGTCGCGATCGCTATCGCGCTTCATTGGTCCGCGCCGCGCACGGTGCAGTTGCCACCGGCTGCCATGGTCATCGACCTGGCACCGATGCCAGCCCCGCCGCCGCCAGCGCCGCCCAAGGTGGTAACGCCGCCGCAACCGCCTGCACCGGTGGAAGAGCTGCCCCTGCCGAAACTGGCCGAGGCGCCCAAGCCAACGATCCAGGTGCCCAAGCCGGTCAAGCCCAAGCCGAAACCGCAGCCGCCAAAACCGGTGGAGAAGAAGATCGAGCCGCCCAAGGAGAAACCCTCCGAGGACCCGCCGAGCGACGCTCCGCCGACCCAGGCACCGGCTGAAAAATCGGCCCAGCCTGTTCCAGGCCCGTCTCCGCAGCAGATCGCAGCGAAGGCTTCCTGGGAAGGCACCCTGCTGGCGCACTTGCAGAAGTACAAGAAGTACCCGCCAGGCGCCCAGGCCCGTGGCAAGGAAGGTTTGAACCGCCTGAAGTTCGTGGTGGATGCCGAAGGCAACGTGCTGTCCTACGAGTTGGTGGGCCGCTCCGGCAACGCCGACCTGGACCGCGCCACGCTGGACATGATCCGTCGTGCCCAGCCGCTGCCCAAGCCGCCGGCAGACATGCTCAAAGGCGGCAGCATCGAGATCGTTGCACCGTTCGTGTACAACATCGAGAAGCGTCGTCGCTGAAAAATGAAGGTGGTGAGGGGGCAACCCTCACCACCCTCAGCAAAATCTGCGTAACTCCCCGCTCAATCCCCAGCAAAGTTCTGATAACGTGCGTCTATCGATTGCAGCCGGTATGCTTGGCCCGCAACCTCATGGACGCCCGCTATGACTCTTACAGAATTACGCTACATCGTTACCCTCGCCCAAGAGCAGCACTTCGGCCATGCGGCCGAGCGTTGCCATGTCAGCCAGCCGACGCTGTCGGTGGGCGTGAAAAAGCTTGAAGACGAACTCGGTGTGCTGATTTTCGAGCGCAGCAAGAGCGCCGTGCGCCTGACGCCTGTGGGCGAAGGCATTGTTGCCCAGGCCCAGAAGGTGCTGGAGCAAGCGCAGAGCATTCGCGAACTGGCCCAGGCCGGCAAGAACCAGCTGACTGCACCGCTGAAAGTCGGCGCCATCTACACCGTCGGCCCTTACCTGTTCCCGCACCTGATCCCGCAACTGCACCGCGTCGCGCCGCAGATGCCGCTGTATATCGAAGAAAACTTCACCCACGTGCTGCGCGACAAACTGCGCAACGGCGAGCTGGACGCGATCATCATCGCCCTGCCGTTCAACGAGGCGGACGTGTTGACCCTGCCGCTCTACGACGAGCCGTTCTACGTCTTGATGCCCGCGTCCCACCCGTGGACGCAAAAAGACACCATCGACGCTGGCCTGCTCAACGACAAGAGCCTGCTGCTGCTGGGCGAAGGCCACTGCTTCCGCGACCAGGTCCTGGAAGCCTGCCCGACCCTGACCAAGGGCAACGACGGCGCCAAGCACACCACCGTGGAATCCAGCTCCCTGGAAACCATTCGCCACATGGTCGCGTCCGGCCTGGGTATTTCGATCCTGCCGCTGTCGGCAGTGGACAGCCATCACTACGCCCCTGGCGTGATCGAAGTGCGCCCACTGACGCCGCCGGTGCCGTTCCGCACCGTGGCGATCGCCTGGCGCGCCAGCTTCCCACGGCCGAAAGCGATTGAGATCCTCGCCGATTCGATCCGCCTGTGCTCGGTGGCCAAGCCAACGGCTGCGAGCTAAGCAACGGTATGACTGAGCTGTCGCAGGTGTCGGTGACGGCACTCAAGGGTGTCGGTGAAGCCATGGCCGAGAAGTTGGCCAAGGTCGGCCTGGAAAACCTCCAGGACGTTTTGTTCCACCTGCCCCTGCGCTATCAGGACCGCACCCGCGTGGTGCCCATCGGCCAGTTGCGCCCTGGGCAGGATGCGGTGGTCGAAGGCACCGTCAGCGGTGCCGATGTGGTGATGGGCAAACGTCGCAGCCTGGTGGTGCGTCTGCAGGACGGCACCGGTGGCCTGAGCCTGCGCTTCTACCATTTCAGCAATGCGCAGAAAGAAGGGCTCAAGCGCGGCACCCGCGTGCGCTGCTACGGCGAAGCGCGGCCCGGTGCGTCGGGTCTTGAGATCTATCACCCGGAATACCGCGCCATCACCGGCGATGAACCGCCGCCAGTCGACACCACGCTCACACCGATCTACCCGCTCACCGAAGGCCTGACCCAACAGCGCCTGCGCCAGTTGTGCATGCAGACACTGACGATGCTCGGGCCGAAAAGCCTGCCCGACTGGCTGCCGCTGGAGCTGGCCCGCGACTATCAGCTGGCGTCGCTGGACGATGCGATTCGCTACTTGCATCACCCCCCTGCCGATGCTGATGTCGACGAGCTGGCGCTGGGTCACCACTGGGCCCAGCATCGCTTGGCCTTTGAAGAACTGCTGACCCACCAACTGTCACAGCAGCGCCTGCGCGAAAGCATGCGCTCCCTGCGTGCACCGGCCATGCCCAAGGCCACGCGTTTGCCTGCGCAGTACCTGGCCAACCTCGGCTTTGCGCCGACCGGTGCCCAACAGCGCGTCGGTAATGAAATCGCCTACGACCTCAGTCAGAAAGAACCGATGCTACGGCTGATCCAGGGCGACGTAGGCGCAGGCAAGACCGTGGTCGCCGCCCTCGCCGCCCTGCAAGCGCTGGAAGCCGGTTACCAAGTGGCGTTGATGGCGCCCACCGAGATTCTTGCCGAGCAGCACTTCATCACCTTCAAGCGATGGCTCGAGCCGCTCGGCCTGGAAGTGGCGTGGCTGGCCGGCAAGCTCAAGGGCAAGGTGCGCACAGCGGCACTCGAACAGATTGCCGGCGGCGCTCCCATGGTAGTGGGCACCCACGCGCTGTTTCAGGATGAAGTGCAATTCAAGAATTTGGCGCTGGTGATCATCGACGAACAACATCGCTTCGGCGTGCAACAACGCTTGGCCCTGCGGCAGAAAGGCGTGGGCGGGCGCATGAACCCGCACCAACTGATCATGACCGCCACGCCGATCCCGCGCACCCTGGCGATGAGCGCCTACGCCGACCTCGACACCTCGATCCTTGACGAACTGCCGCCCGGCCGGACGCCGGTCAACACCGTGCTGGTCACCGACACCCGACGTGTCGAAGTGATCGAGCGCGTGCGCGGCGCCTGCGCCGAAGGGCGGCAGGCGTACTGGGTGTGCACGCTGATTGAAGAGTCCGAAGAGCTGACGTGCCAGGCGGCCGAAACCACCTTTGAGGACCTCACCAGTGCTCTGGGCGAGCTTAAGGTCGGGCTGATCCATGGCCGCATGAAGCCCGCTGAAAAAGCCGCCGTGATGGCCGAATTCAAAGCCGGCAACCTGCAACTGTTGGTGGCAACCACGGTGATCGAGGTCGGTGTGGACGTACCCAACGCCAGCTTGATGATTATCGAGAACCCCGAGCGCCTGGGCCTGGCGCAACTGCACCAGTTGCGCGGCCGGGTCGGCCGGGGCAGCGCCGCCAGCCATTGTGTGCTGCTCTACCACCCGCCGCTGTCGCAGATCGGTCGCCAACGCCTGGGCATCATGCGCGAAACCAACGACGGGTTTGTCATCGCCGAAAAAGACCTGGAGCTGCGTGGCCCCGGCGAAATGCTCGGCACGCGCCAGACCGGCCTGCTGCAATTCAAGGTCGCCGACCTGATGCGCGACGCTGACCTGCTGCCGGCCGTGCGCGATGCGGCGCAAGCGTTGCTCGAACGTTGGCCGGATCATGTCAGTCCTTTGCTGGATCGCTGGCTACGCCATGGGCAGCAATACGGCCAAGTGTGACGCCTGACTCACTTAGTCGACCAACAGTTGTATCAAGCTGGTTATACTTCGTGGACTGTAAGAAATTGGATCAGGCCATGTCAGAAGTTGCCCTCGCCACAGCCCCACTGACCGCCCCGCCGGTCATTCGGGCTCTGCTCGCAAAACTCGCCATCCCCTACACGGAAGTCACCGACCTACCGGGCCTGAATCCTGCGCGAAAGGTCCAGGCCGTGTTGCTGGAAGACGCGGTGGGCGCACTGATGGTGCTGTTCCCGCAGAACCAGTTGCTCGACCTCAACCGCCTCGCCGAACTCACCGGTCGCCGCCTCACGGCGGTGTCACCGGACCGCGTCGAACGCATGCTGGGCAAGCACGAACTGAGCTTGCTGCCAGGCCTGCCGCCGCTCACCAGTTCGCCGTGCCTGTACGAAGGCAGCCTGCTCAACGAGCCGAGCCTGCTGGTGCATTCGGGTGAAGCTGGCCTGTTGCTGGAGATCTCCAGCGACGCCTTCAAGACGATGCTCACCAAGGCCAGCGCCGGCCACTTCGGCGAGCCGTTGAGCAACATCCGCCCCAACCTCGACCGTCCCAATGATGACCGCGAGGAAATCACCCAGGCGATGCAGGCGTTCACCGCCCGCCGCATCCAGCAACGCCTGGAAGCGACCATCGAGATTCCACCGCTGGCCGACACGGCGCAGAAGATCATCAAGCTGCGCGTCGATCCAAACGCCACTATTGATGACATCACCGGCGTCGTCGAAACCGATCCCGCCCTGGCTGCGCAAGTCGTGAGCTGGGCCGCGTCGCCCTACTACACATCGCCGGGCAAGATCCGCTCCGTGGAAGACGCCATCGTGCGCGTGCTGGGCTTCGACCTGGTGATCAACCTGGCGCTGGGCCTGGCTCTGGGCAAGACCTTGAGCCTGCCCAAGGACCACCCGCACCAGTCCACGCCGTACTGGCACCAGTCGATCTACACCGCCGCCGTGATCGAAGGCCTGACCCGCGCCATGCCGCGCGCCCAGCGCCCGGAAGCCGGCCTGACTTATCTGGCCGGTCTGCTGCACAACTTCGGTTACCTGCTGCTGGCTCACGTGTTCCCGCCGCACTTTTCGCTGATCTGCCGTCACCTGGAGGTCAACCCGCACCTGTGCCACAGCTATGTCGAGCAACACTTGCTGGGTATCAGCCGCGAGCAGATTGGCGCGTGGCTGATGCGCTACTGGGACATGCCGGACGAGTTGTCCACCGCGCTGCGCTTCCAGCATGACCCGACCTACGATGGTCAGTACGCTGAATACCCGAACCTGGTGTGCCTGGCGGTGCGCTTGTTGCGCAGCCGAGGGATTGGCTCCGGGCCGGATGAGGCTATTCCGGATGCGCTGCTTGAGCGCCTGGGGCTGACGCGGGACAAGGCTGAGGAAGTGGTGGGTAAAGTGCTGGATGCCGAGGTGTTGTTGCGTGAGCTGGCCTCGCAGTTCAGTCAGGGCTGAATTTTTAGTCTGTTAGACCGCTATCGCAGGCAAGCCAGCTCCCACACTAGACGGCATTCCAAAGTTGGAACTCGGTCAAGTGTGGGAGCTGGCTTGCCTGCGATGAATCCACCTCGGCTCCCCTCAAAGCCCTACTTCTTTTTCTTCGGCTTCAAATACTTGGTCAACCCCTGGAACCAGATCACCAGCGCCGGGTTGCCTTTGATCTGGATCGACTTGTCCTGAATCCCCGTCATGAATGCCAGTTGCTTGTTCTTCGCCTGCATCGTGGCGAAGCCGTAGGCGGCATCTTTAAAGGCGATGGCGAATGCTGGCGACGGGTGAACACCCGAGCGGCTGGTGATGCGCTGGTCTTTGACGATGAAGTGACGGGCAACCTTGCCGTCGAGGGTCTGCAACTGGAACGCCAGGTCTTTATCGCCCAACTGTTGCTGGAAGGCAGGATTGGTGCGGCTGGCTTTGCCCATCATCAGGCCCAGCACCCACAGGAGAAGACGAAATTTCATGCACACGGCCTCGGTGTATTTATTGAGTGGCCGCAGCAGTTTAACGATTTGCAAAAAGAACGCCACCGATCTTGCGCATTAGCGGAAGATCGGCTGGCGTCTGACGCTTATAGCAGCATGTTGCTTAAACGTTCGGGCAAGGCACTGGCGCCCAGTCGGCCAGGTTAGGATCGCGGCAGGTGCCTTCGATCTGCGCCTTACCGGCGCTGGCAACCTGCTTGCTTTCAGCTTGCTTGGCCTGCACGGTCTGGATGCTCTTCTCGGTGGTCACCGCCTCTTTCGGCACGACCGGCAGGTCTTTTTTCTTCGCGACTTTCGGTGGAGTCTTGCCACCCTTCTTGGCCGGGACGACCGCAGGGGCTACGTCTGCCTGGGCCACGGTCACCACGTCATTACGCTGCACACCCACTTGTTGCAGATCTTTTTCGTAGGCCTGGGTGTAGTTGTTCAGGTCTTCGCTGGCTTTGCCGTTGACCGCGACGATCAGGTCATTGGATTCCTTCAGGCCGGACACGATTTCCGCCAGGCGCTTGCGGCCTTCGGTGTCGTTGACGGTCTTGGCCTTGCGGTCGGCCACCAGCTTGGTGAATGCGCTCTGGTAGCACTGCTGCGACGCTTTGGCGTAGGCGGTGCTGCGGTCGATGTCGGAGGCGCTTTTGTTGAAATCGGTGGAGTAGGAGGCAATGCGCTGGTTGTCATCGCTGATCTGCTTCTGACGCTCGGTGTAGTAACCCGCCGCGCCGCCGGCCAATGCGCCACCCGCTGCGCCGATGGCGGCGTTACGGCCACGCTTGTCAGAGTCGCCGGTCAGGGCGCCCAGCAGGGCACCGCCAGCGGCGCCAATGGCCGCGCCGGTCACGACCGACTTGGTCATGTCCGAATCGGTCGCGCGCAGGTGCTGCACCGGCTCGTAGCAGTTCGGGTAGTACTCGACCTTGGTGCTCGACGCGACCTTGGAGGCCGGCGACGTGGCGCAACCAGTCAACACAGTGCTGAAACCGGCCGCGATCAGCAGCAAGTGACGCTTGGAAACCGCCTTACGGGAAAAAAGCATAGGTGTGTTCTCGTTTAAGTTTGACTTGCCCAGCACGGCCCACCGCCGCCTGAGTCCCTTCCAAGCTCGCCATACAGCCAGCGCTCATCGCTGACCGCTCGCTGCGAGCAATTCCTTCAAGATCGTTGCCGGGTCGGCCCGCTGTTGCTTGCGGTAGTTGCCGACATGGCGAACGAACAGTGTTGCGCGCGTCACCAGGCTCTTGCCGAGCACCGGCTTGCGATCCAACTCTTCCTTGATCCGTTGAAACTGCGCCTGGATCACCGCATCGGTGTAACGCGTGCCGGTGGCCAGGTTGTCGATATAGATCGCCACGGCGCCATCGAGGGCGCTGCGACCATTGGCAATCGCCATGTCGAACAGCTGCGCGCTGGCCTCGTCCTTGTTGTCCAGGGACTGTTGGCGGCTCTTCTGCAGGTTGGCCAGGCGGATGTTGTAGTTGGCGATGGTTTCGGCCACCAACGCGGCCGACTGGATCAGGTTGCCCGCCGCCTCTTCGCGTTGCTGGGCGATCAGCGAGACGTTGCGCTTGAGCTCTTCGTTGACCAGCCCCAACTCGGCTTGCAGCTTGGGGTCGGCGCTGGCGGCGATGATGCTGTCCAGGCGTTTGGTCGGGTCCTGGGCGTCGTCGATGGCATCGGTGAGCGCGGCCAGACGGCCTTCTTTCTGCCACTGGGCGAACAGCTCCTTGTAGCGCGAGCGCGGCGCCGACAATGCGCCAATCGCCACGCGGAATCCGGTGGTCTCGTTGCTTTGCTCGGTACCGTCAGCGGCGAACAGCGGGTACTCGCGGCGCATGCCGGTGAACAGCGTGCCCTCGCCTTCCAGGTAGTTGCCACCCTTGACCACAAAGCCGCCGTAGGTGCCCTGGCGACGCCCGGCGTGCACCAGTTGGAAGGATTCCTGGACCATCTCTGCGGCGTTGCCGATCACGTCGAACAGACCAATCGGGTTGGGCAATTTGGTGCCGATAGGCATCAGGCGCGCGGCCTGGCCGGTGCCGCCGGCGACCTGGTTGAACACGGCGTAATCGCCGAGCGGGCCGTCGCTGTCGCTGCCTTCAGTGCGGCGCGGGAACAGGCGACCTTCCAGGTCCTGGCGGCTGACGGCATGACCGCCGCGCGCGGCGAACTCCCACTCCACTTCGGTGGGCAGGCGCACAAAACCGAGGCCACCGTCATCCGCCGAAGAACCGCGTCCGCTGACCGGCAGCAACTCACGGTGGTATTTCATCAACCAGGCGCTGTACACCGCCGAGAAACGCTCGGCCTCAAAGCGCGACAGCATTACCTTGGGCAAACGCCCGGCCATGCCGGTGGGCGCGTCGCACGCCGGCGCCGGCTCACCGCTGGCCAGAGACTGCGCCTGGGACATTACCTGGGCGTACTGGCGTGCCGTCACTTCGTACTTGCCGATGAAGTAGAGCATGGGCTTGAGCGGGGTCTTGGCGTCGGTCTTCGGCATCAAGGGCGCGATGACTTTGTTCCAGTCTTTGGGCAGGTCTTTGAGGGTGAACTGGCCATTGATGAAGTCGCGGCGGTAGCCGGAAATGAATGACTGCTGATAGCCCGCCTCGCCTTCGGCAAAGGGGTAGCCGAGGCTGATCTCGCGATCATCCAGGGTGCCCTGGGCCAGCACATAGGCGTAGCGGAACACCATGTTGCCTTCGCACGGCAGCGGCAGGCTGACGTCGCCTTCCAGGGGTTTTGGATTGTCGAGTTTGTCGCTTGCCTCACCGGCCCAGGCCAGCGAGGCCAGGCTCAGCGCCACACAGGCGCCCAGTAACTTATACATCTCTGATTCCTTCAGAAGCCTGGATCCGCGCCACTCGCCAACCACCACAGGCCGCCGCCATGGCGCTGACGCCCATGATTGCAACCAGGGCCAGGCCATAATGACGCGCCAACAGGTGACTGGCGTGTTCGCCCGGCACCTGCACGAATAACTGATTCAACGCCGCCTCGGCCACGCCATACAGGCCGGCACTGAGCACGGCGGCGAAGCCAGCGCTGTACAGAGCCTGCACCACCACAAACAGCAACAGCCCACCGGTGGAAAACCCCAACAGGCGCAACACCGACAATTCCCGACGCTTGCGCGCCACCGCGGCCAACGCCCCAGCAAAGATCGCTGCAAACCCTCCCGCCAACGCCAACCCGCAGATCACCCAGAACACAATCGACAGGTTGCGGCTCAACGACTGCACCTGCGCGATGGTCTGCGCCTGGGTCGACACCAGCAGGTTCTGCCCGGCGAAAAACACCCGCAGCGGTTCCACATCAGCGAGGCTGCGCGCATACAGGCGAAATGCCGGGTACACGCGTTGTTCACTCACACCGACCGCTTCACCTTCCCAGCCCAAGGCCGGTACTGCGCGGCCATCACGGTAATCTTCTGCGGCTTCCAGCAATTTCAAATCGGCCAACAATCCGTCACGGGCAAAAGCTTCCAGCGGCAATACCGCCAGCACCTGCAAGCGCGTGCGCCGGGCCTCGAAGCGCCCTGCTACTTGCCGCGCAAAACTGGCTTCCAGCCAATCCCCCGGCCGCGCCGCCAGCTTCTCGGCGGCGGTGTGGCTCAGCACGATCTGGTCCAGGCCCTTGGGCACCGGCAGACCCGCCAGCAAGGGATCACCCCAAGCGGTCGGCAGCATTTCCAGGGCCAAGGCGCCCACCTGCGCGGTCGCCGCAATTTGTCGCGTGCGCGGCAGTGCAAACGCCACATCGCTGCGCTGGCCGAGTTGCTCGATAAAGGCGCTGCTGAATCGACCACCGCCCAACGGAATAATTTCACGGGTGGCGGGGTCGGTCTGCAAACGTTCGGTCAAACTGCTAACCAGTCCAAATTTCAGGCCGAATAACACCAGCAACGGTGCAATGACCGCGACCAGCGCCAGCACCGAACACGCCGACAGCCAGGCATCGTTGCGATAGTCCTGCCAGGCCAGCGACGCCACCAGACCTATGCGCATCAGCACACCTCCCCGAGGGTCGCGGTGACGCCACCGTCGGTGTCGCGACGGCAACTGATGCGCCGCACCTGCAAGCCGCTGGCGCGGGCCAGGGGCTCGTCATGGGTGGCGATCACACAGGCGGCACGGTGTTCGCGCGCCTGGGCCAGCAGCGCCTGCATCACGCGCTCGGCGTTCAAGGGGTCGAGGGACGCCGTCGGTTCATCCGCCAGCACCAGTTGCGGCGCATGAGCCAGGGCGCGGGCACAGCTGACACGCTGGCGTTGACCCACCGAGAGCGCCGCCGGTTTCTTGGCCAACTGGTCGCTGATCTCCAACTGCTCGGCCAGGCGCGCCACGCTGCCGTCATCCTTCAAGCCCAACAGTTGCCGGGACAGGGCGATATTGCCGCGCACATCGAGAAACCCCAGCAAGCCGCCGGTTTGCAGCACGTAACCCAGGTGCTGGCTACGCAGCGCAGCCAGCGTGGATTGCTGATCACCGCGCCACAATCCGGCAATGTCCTGCTGATGAAATTCAAACTGCCCGACCTGATCCGGCGCCAATACCAGCGCCAGCAGATCCAGCAAGGTGCTCTTGCCGCAACCGCTGGGCCCGACAATCGCCAATTGCTCGCCCGCACGCAACGCCAGCGCCGGAATCACCAGGCTGTAGCGCTGGCTGCCGACACCCCGGCTCTTGTGCACCGCGTTCAAATTCAGCATTACGGCAAGGTCGACAACGGCACGCGGTACAACGCATCGCCCGGCTCGGCATCGCCGAAACGGACCCAGTTGGCCAGGTCATTGTGGAAGGTTTCATAGAGGCGGATCTTCGAGTCCAGCTCGTCGATGAAGTCTTCCTGCTCGGCCACGCTCAACGACAACCATAGGTCCTGGGTCATGTTCAGCGACTTGCTGCGGTACGGTAGGCCTTCCAGGTATTCGCCGAGGATGCCGCCGTCGGCCAGGTTGCCGCCCTTGCGCAGGGCCTGTGGGTCGCGGCTCATGTAGGCGGAGGCGCTGGCGATTTCCTGGAAGAAATCCTTGGGTGAAGTCTGGGTTTTGCGCGCTGCATCAACGATCAGTTTCAGCGACTGCTGCAGGTCATTGAGCTGCAATTTGGTCAGCATCACGCACACCTGGAACGCCGGCAGTGCCGGGTTGGTCAGGTCGCGATCGGCGGTCCAGGCGCTGACCAGTTGTGGCGCCTGGCTCGCGGTTTTACGCCCGAGGAAATCCATGTGCATGGCATAACCGACGGCAGCGGACTTATCCGCCAGACTCGGCGCGCTGTTCAGCAACGGCACCGGCTGTGGCGTGTTGCTGCGCACTTGATGCACGAGGTTGGCGAACACCGTACCGATCTCATCCACACGTTCACCGAGTTTGCGCACATCGCCACCGGGCACCGCCGTGTAGAGGTCACCGATCTGCGGGTTGGCGTCAGCGGTGAGGATGCGGTACTGGCTCTCGGCACCGGCATGGGTTTTCTTGCCGGCGTCGGTACGCAGGTGCAGGGCGTAGATCTTGATCTGCTTGCCCAGCGCAGCCTGGCGCACCTCGGCTTCGTTCATCTGGGTGGCGGCGAACGGATCGTTCTTGCGCAGCGCGCCGGCATCGGTGACCAGCAGGATGATGCGCCCGCCATAGCCCGACCAATCCATGCCGTCCACCGCCTGCATCACCCCGGCGAACGCGTCTTCGTTGAACGAATGGCTGGACACGGCGGACGCCTTGACCTGCCGCGCCATGTCGAGGAAACGTTGCGGGTCGCGGCCCTCGTCGAGGGTGATCAGGGTCTTGGCGACGTATTCCAGGCCAGGGGTTTTCTTGATGCTGCTGCGAAAGCCCACCATGCCGAAGCTCACGTTGTCCAACTCGCCGCGTTCGCCGATGCGGGTTTGCAGTTCGTGCACCACGTCGCGGATCTGGTCGATATAGGGCTGCATGGAAACGGTGGTATCGACCACCAGCACAACCGCCGTGCGAAAGGCGTCGGCATTGGCCTTGATCACCGGCGTCGAGGGCTTGGCGGCCGCGCTGCTGCCGGGATCGATGGAGGCCACATTGAGCAACTGCACCGGCTGGCCGTTTTCGTCGAAGCTCTCTTTGGAATCGAAGATCGGCAGCAGGTAAAACTGGTTTTGCGGCACCGCACTGGCGGTCGGTTCCAGGGCCAGGATCTGGCTGTTGTCCTCACTGTTTTTCTGCGCCTTGGCCAGTACGCCTTTGGCGGCGGTCGGGTCAGCCAGCAGTTTTTCCACTTCAGCGGATTGGCGCAGGAACATCACCGGCGCCCGACCCGAACGCTCGGTGAACTTCAAGACCAGGCTCTGCTTCCAGTCGCTGACCTGGGACGCAGGCAACCAACCATCACTGCGGCCATCGGTGGCGGCGCCGACGCGCACCCAGGGGCTGCCGTCAACGTCTTTGCGCTGGTAGACGTAGAGCACGGAAAACGCCGGCAAGGCCTTGCCCGGCGCACTGCCGGCGTCGGTTGAAAGCTTGGCGCCGGGTTTGCTGAGGACGCGCTGGAACAGGGTTTTCTTGCCTGCCATCAGCAACGGACGCTGGCCGCCATCCACTTCTGCCACAGACGGCGCCACTGGCGGCACAACCACCGGACGGTTACCATTCCGTCAGGCATCTCAGTAGTCAGAACTCCTGCCTGCCTAGATTGTTGCCGTCAGAGTTTTCGCTTTGGGTGGGTTACCAACCGCTTACCACGCACGAGCCTGCTTGGGCGGATGGAACGGCAAGCTGGTCTGCGATGACTTTGCCGGCTACAAGGCAGGCTTTGAGCTGGGCGTTACGCAGATCGGCTGCATGGCCTATGCCCGCAAAGTTCTTCGACTTGCATGCGACCAACAAGAGCTAGATCGCCGAAAAAGCACTGCCCTACATCGCGGCCTTATACGAAGTTGAACGAGAAGTCTGTGAGCTGAAACCGGGTGATCGACAGCGAATACGGCAGGAAAAGCAACGCCAATCACCGACGCACTTCATACCTGGATGACCTCCCAAAGATAGCTTGTGCCTGAGGGTTCGGCCATCGCCAAGGCCCTGGATTACAGTTTCAAAAACTAGATAGCGCGGGCGGTACTGTGCCCATCGCTTACTCTGAGAATTTAATAGCAGCGTAACGCCCAGTCTTTATTTAAAGCACGTAGCGATTTATACCTAATCCTGGCTGGTAGCGTATGGGAGTCAGGAATATTCTGTGAGAGCCTAAAGTTTTCCGACAATTTTAGTGTAGCCACTCACTCATAACGACACGATGACCGCGTAATTACAATCCCGACAGAATCCCGCCTAGACCTTTTGATTTCGCCTGAGTCGCCTTATGATCAAAATCAGTAGCAATCTACCACTTGAAACGTAGCCACCGTTTAGCATGGCGCTTAAAACTCAGCATTCGTAAAGTCGTTATTTTATCCTATACCTGACCAAAATATGATTTTTTCTAAAAGTCGGCGAACAGAATACTTAATTAAGCTATATTTAGGAAACACGTAGCTCCATAGCAGGGCAAGTGTGCGTCCTCTACGTTACGGAAGGAGAAGTATGTGGCATCTAATCACTCTCATGGCGCTGCAGCGCTAAGTGAAGGTCACCAGAAAAAGCTAGTCATGGCACTGGCCTTGACAGGCAGCTTCATGATTGCTGAAGTGATCGGAGCATGGATTACTGGCAGCTTAGCATTGCTGTCCGACGCGTCGCATATGCTTACAGATACTGCCGCCCTGATGATTTCGTTGATTGCGCTTCAAATAGCCAAGCGGCCAGCAGATCAGAAACGAACTTTTGGCTATGCTCGCCTGGAAATTTTAGCATCCACATTCAACGCCCTATTGCTCTTCATGGTGGCTATTTACATTTTGTACGAAGCTTATCAACGCTTCCTAATACCTTCTGAGATCGCAACCGGCGCGATGATGTGGATCGCTATTGGGGGCCTTGTTGTAAATCTGATATCGATGCGCTTGCTCTCCTCAGCGAGTAATGAAAGTCTGAATGTCAAGGGAGCCTATCTCGAAGTTTGGAGCGACATGCTTGGGTCATTGGGCGTGATAATTGCCGCACTTATAATCCGGTTTACGGGTTGGAGTTGGATCGATACGGTCGTCGCCGTAGCGATCGGAGTATGGGTGCTGCCGCGCACTTGGCAGCTAATGCGCGAGAGTTTGGGAATCCTTATGGAAGGGGTTCCTGGCGGCCTCAACATTAAGGAGATCGAGTCGACGATTCTACGTGTCGATGGTGTCACAGACGTTCATGATCTACATGTTTGGGCTGTAAGTAGCGGTCGCAACGTACTGACGTCGCACGTTGTAGTTCGCGACTCAGTAGATCGAGATGCTGCGCTAGCAGATGTAATCAATGCGGTAAGTCATGCGTTCGACATTCACCATTGCACAATTCAAATGGAGAATACGGACTTCCATAAGGACACTCCAATTCCTCCACACTAGTCAACCTAGAAAAATTAAATCGTAGGATTAATATTGAAGGCGTCAGCACCAAAAATTTAGATTAATTTTGGCTCATTACTTAGCGTCGAGAGACAGGTCAATTAAAAATTATTTTATTGTCACGTTGCGTTAGCAACAATGCCACCAGCTGAAGGTTACAAAACTAAAATATTGGCACGTTAAGCAGGAATATAATTTTTACTCGGATCGATTGATGCCAAATCACAATGGAACTGACCAAAAAAATATCCAGCGGCTCTCGAGCAGAATAGTCTGGTGCATCCGCCAGTCGTGGCAGTGCTCAACTACCTGATTGATCAAAGCTATGCTGCACCAATAATTTAAATCGCCACAACTTTCAGTGGCCTTGCGATCAAATTAAAAATTTGTAATTTTTCGCCAAAACCCACTATTTCGCGTTAATATTTGAGCATCCTGAGTTGATCACGGCGTATTGATATAGGTAGAAATCACCACATGCCAAGCACGCAGAGAAACTTTAAACTGGCCTTAAATCACGATCAGGGAGAGCTCGGCCCACTCCTTACTCACACCTTGAGATAAGTTATGCGCGTACTAGTTGTGGAAGACGAGATTAAAACCGCGGAATATATTCAGCAGGGTCTATCCGAAAGCGGGTACGTCGTAGACATTGTACACAATGGTGTTGATGCTCTTCACTTGTTCAATACGATTGTTTATTCGCTCGTACTCCTAGATGTGAACCTCCCTGGCATCGATGGTTGGGACCTCTTGGAAACTATCAGAAAAACTAGCCGGGTTCGCATCATCATGCTGACTGCCCGCGGACGCATTAATGACAAGCTTAGGGGCTTGGATGGTGGTGCAGATGATTATCTCGTCAAGCCCTTTGAGTTCCCCGAATTGCTTGCTCGCATCCGGTCACTGCAAAGGCGTGGCGATGAGCTTGTCGAGAAGAGCACACTTATAGTTGCGGATTTGGAATTGGATTCCTTGCGCCACAGAGTATGCCGAGGAGCGACACGCATTGATCTCACCACAAAGGAATTTGCTCTCCTGCACCTACTAATGAGCAGAACAGGCGAAGCGCTTGCCCGTTCGCAAATAATCTCGTTGGTCTGGGACGTAAATTTTGACTGCGATACTAACGTCATTGATGTCGCCATCCGGAGATTGCGCTCAAAAATTGATGATCCATTTGAGACCAAGCTCATACACACACTTCGAGGCGTCGGATACGTGTTGGAGGAGCGTACATGAGGCCTTTCAGCCTCGCTGTGAAGGTGGGATTCAAAGTTGGAATGATGAGTGCGGCGTTGCTGCTTCTTTTCGCCACCTTCGGTTATCTGATGGTGAGCCAAGCTCTTGAGAGAAACGCCCGAACCGACCTCGAAGTGAAAATGGCAGGCATGGCTCACAACCTTTCCGCAATCACTGCTATTTCTGGTGTAAATGCAGACGCCCACCAGCTTGTTGACTTGGTCATGGGGCATAACAATCTTTACGTCAGCATCTTCGAATCGACACAAACTCTAACTCCATTGCTCTCGATAGGCTCGAAGCAAGTCAACATGGAAGTGCACAAATTCCAGCCTACCGAACAGGCGGAGCAGCGAGAGTGGCGCGACTCGACGGGCCGCCCGCTAATGAGCGCCTCACGAGTCATGCGCTTAGGCGATGGAACCGAAGTTAGTGTATTCATGACCATGGACCAGTCATCTAACCATGCCCTTCTTGATGCGTTGCTCACCTGGGCATTAATGGTGTCGCCTCTTATTCTCATGCTGATCTTGGCAATTGGGTGGTGGACTGTACGCAGAGGACTGCTCCCCCTCACCAAGTTCCTGAAGGTCGCCTCAAGGATTTCCACCGAGAGCCTTGAGCATCGCCTTCCAACAAAGGGGATGCCGGCAGAACTTAAGAATCTCGCCGATGGAATTAACATCATGCTGATGCGTTTAGACGACGGAGTTCAGCAGCTTTCGCAGTTCTCTGACGACCTTGCTCACGAACTGCGGGCACCACTGTCTAACCTGATGGGTAAAGCTCAGGTCGCGTTAACCCGGGAACGATCCCTCCCTGAGTATAGAGAGGTCCTAGAGTCGTGCACAGAAGAGCTACATCGCATGAGCCGGATGGTTTCCGACATGCTATTCCTAGCCCAAGTCAGCCACCCAGCGTCAATGGTAGAGTTCGGAAGCGTATCTCTAATCGACGAAACTCAGCGGGTCTGCGATCTGTTCAGCATTTCGGCCGAAGAAGGTGAGATACAGCTCCAGATCGCAGGAAGTGGAGACGTGGTGCATGGTAATCAGATAATGATTCAGCGAGCCGTCTCGAACCTGGTCTCGAACGCGATCCGCTACTGCCCTCGTGGTCGGACGGTTTACGTGAAGGTTCAACGTGGTGCTGACGGCGCCACATTGAGTGTTGGCAATCCGGGACGTGGGATCGCCAAGGAACACCACGCGCATTTGTTCGAGCGATTTTACCGGGTGGACAAAAGTCGAGCACGAAGCGAGGGTGGCACCGGTCTTGGCTTAGCTATCGTTCAGTCAATCATGATTTTGCATCAGGGTTCGGCAAGCGTGGAAGTTACGGATCAGAATTTCACTTGGTTTCACCTTAACTTCCCCGAAGTTCAAATGAAACAACAAGAAATGAAGCCAGCTTAGCTCCGTGTAACGAAGAAGGCCCGGTTATAGATGGGCCCCCTTCGCTCTAGGTGCAGGTGCGAATGCCTGAGACGTAGCCGACGCGTGGGTGCTCAAGGACTCACTGACGTTATGCGAGAAAAAAACTCTATCGCCAGAATCCTCACATGGCGCGTAGAAAACCGACGGTCTCTGAACTTCAGACCGAATAATTCGCAACCGTTGCTTTTGCCTAGCGCTCAACGATCAGAGACCCCGCTACACTCTGCAGAATTTGAAATGCTTCGAACTGTAAGTCGATCTCGACGGCATGAGGCCGCACCTTCTCTCTTGCACCTTCCCCCGGAATATGCGGCGGAGATCGTAAATTCATGGAAAAAAATCAATTGATCTCCCCCCGACCGCGTCGCGCGCCCTAATGTGAAATGAAAGCTCACTTAGCTGTAAATTGAGTCTTGATGCATGGGCGAAAATCAAAGACTTCTGCCACTCAGGGCTCTAAAACGAACATGATTAGCTCCTTGGCAAGCAAGAAAAGCCTACAGTGTTAATGCACCGGATATCAAAATTGAAAATTAATAAAAGCCCCAGCTCTTCATCGTCTTTTGTTATCGCCTGGAAGACTTAAACCTTCTCGCCAAGCGTAAAATTACGAAATTGTAATTATTAACTCACCTTGCCGTTAGCTTCGTAATCCTAGACTAGTAACCAACAAAGGATGCTATCAAGGCAGACCTAGTGAATATCGAGGCTTCAATGAAATTCGTAAAATACTTCTCTATTGGCAGCCTGCTAATTGGGCTTACAGGTTTCGCGTTTGCTGAAGATGGTTTCGAGCGAACTAAGCAGTTCAAGGAAAACTTCCGAGCCGAACAGGCTCGCTTGTGGGGCCCTGACTCCTCGGAGCAAGGTAAACAGAAAGTTGCTCAAGAAAAGCAGGAAGAGCGTCAGGATCGTCAGGAGCAAGCCGACAACTAATAGGCGGTTAGATGTAAAATGACGATTCGTATCGACGAAAAGCCAGATTAATATCTGGCTTTTTCTTACATTTAGTGTTAGCTATTCCAGCGGTGATAGACGGAACTACTCAGATACAGAGATTATCTCTAAGACTTATTGTTCTTTTAAATCTGAAATAACGTCACGCTTTGAGTATGTCCTTCATCGGATGATCATTTTCGATTAGAGCCCGCTACGCCATCTGCTGCAAAATCTTCACTATCTTGGCCCAGTATTCTCCCAACGACAAAGAAGCAGTAGGCTTGCGTTCGTTTCGGTAACTCTTACGCAACCTAGGCCTGTAGGCAGATCAGCATTGCTGTCGCGCAAACGCCTGGAAAGATAGAAAAAGCTGTTGCGAGGCCACTCATCAGGATCTTTGATGTTTTCGGACATTCCCCTACTATAAAACTCAGAAGAATACGAACGACGGCCAGGATAGATCAGGGCACCCGATTGAGCCGACTGTGCTTTGAACCAGGCGTCAACCACATCTCGCTGGTTTTGAGGGCGTTCGTCTAGTACTCCAGCGTAAATGATACCTGCGCCCACAATTGGCAGCAGGAAAGCGCTCGCTGCAGCAGCCCGGCTGGTATAAAGGCCGACTTCACTGATTCGCCCTGCAAGAAGCAGCGCCCAGGCGGGTAGAGCCGGGAGCAGATAGGTCCAGAGAATGTTGCCAGAGAACGTGAAGAAGAGAGGCGTGGCCAATGCCCAGAGCCACATATAAGCCTCGAAACGCCGCATCGATGCTCTTCTGCGAATCATTAGAGGCAGGAAAAATGCCCAAGGCAACAGCGACAGACCGAGCTGGATCCAGATGGTGCCATATGGCTTGGCATGTGCACTGCCATATAGGTCCCCAGCCCAATCACTAATTACATATCGGCTCCAGTGTTCACCAACAAAAAAATATTCCATGAACCCAGGCGTCTTTATTTCGGCCGCGACATACCAAGGCACAGAAATACCGAGCATGAGAATAATCCCGGTTACCCACGGAAGCATCATCATCCGATTCCATTCTTTGTGGATGACGATCCAGGCGAACGCCGGCATGCCCATCAACACCAGTGTCAGTGGTCCCTTAGCGAGTAAGCCCAAGCCAAGACCTAAGAACATCAGATAGGCATCCGCTTTGCCTGCACACTTCATCCAACGCCAAAAACCATAGCTAGCAAGCAGTATCGAGAACGACAGAACAGGGTCAGTCAGTACAACACCACTGGATACCAGGCCCAGTGTCGTGCTTGAGAAGATGATGGCTCCCCAGATGCCAGCCCTGCGCGACATCTCCTGGGTCGCGAGCTTAATGATGATAAAGCAGCTTGCTAGGTGAAGTAGCCAAGCTGGAAATCGGGCAGCGAATTCGTTGATACCGAATAACTTCATGCTCGCTGCCTGAGTCCAGAAAGACAGTGGCGGCTTACCCCAAAACGGTACTCCATAATCGAACATTGGGGTAATCCAGTCATTCAGTTCGACCATCTTGCGTGCCATTTCGGCATAGCGTGCTTCGGACGTATCCATCAGGGGATATGCTCCCAGCCCCAGAAGACGTAAAAGCAGAATCGAGATTAGGATCCACAGCAGTGTCCGCTCGTTTTTCAAGTTCAGCATTTCTTACTCTCGATCGAGGAAACCGGAGGGTGAATAGTCACGGGGGTTGCTTTGTTATTGCTCTTCAAAAAATAAAGCGGTCGGCGTTTGACTTCCGCGAGCGTCACACCCAAGTACTCGCCCACCATGGCAACCCCCAAGCACATAAATGAAGCCATTCCGAGCAGCAAGTGATGGATGTCGAAGGAGCCTGCCACGAGCGCTGCGAGCAGGAAACAGATACTGGAGACGAAGAAGCCGAAGCTAATGAGGCTGAATATACGCAGCGGCTTTCGAGAGAAACTGAGAACACTTTCAATGGCTAGATTGAACAGCCCAGCGGCGTTCCATTTGGTATTACCCGCATGACGAAAAGTGCGATTGTAGGGTAGCTCTATGGTACGAAAACCCACCCAGCCGATCAGGCTCTTAAGAATTCTGGAGCGTTCGTCTAGCGCTCTCAATGCAGCCAATGGCGCAGGGCCAATCAGACGGAAGTCACTGACATCCGCCGGGAGATCAACTTTCTCCACCAGTCGCTGCATGATCCAGTAGTAACTGCGCGCACTCATGCGCTTTAGCAAGGAATCGCCGGTTCGCAAGTCGCGTTGCATGTTCACAACGTCGTAACCCATCTGCCAGTGGTGCACCATGCTCGTAATGAGTTCAGGCGGGTCCTGCAGGTCCACGTCAATAAAGATCAATGCGCTACCGCGCGCGTGGTCGATGCCTGCACTTAACGCAGCCTCTTTGCCGAAGTTTCGGCTCAGGAACAGGCAGCGTACATCAGATCCATCCTGATAGTGGCGAAGTAAGTCTGCAGTACGGTCATTGCTTCCGTCGTCGATATAAAGAATCTCGCACGAGACAGGCAAACACCTTACGACGCGGGTGATGCGCTTGTGAAATTCGGGAATGGTTTGCTCTTCTTGAAAGCAGGGCACCACAATGGTTAACAAAGGATCAGGGCGTTCGGAAAGCCGATGTAATGTCTGCATGATTGAATGTCCAGAAACGGTGTGCGATGAATCCGAGCGCAGTTAGGATTAACGTCACCAATATCTGGGATATAAACGGTGACAGGTCAATTTTAATTAAGACCCACATGCCCATTCCATTACCGAGGTTTGTCGCCAACGAAATCAGCAAAAACCTAATGGGTTGAAGCTTACAATCTCCCTTCGCTATAAAGCAGAGCCTTTTATTACCAACATAGCTAACAAACGCGCCTAAGACGCCTCCGCTAACGCTGGCCAACACTGGATCAGCAAACCCGCTCGCGACCAGTGCAAGGAAAACAGAGTAATGCATTCCCGTTGCAATAGATCCGACCCCTAGATAACGAATAAATAACGCTACAATAGGCAAGTTTTTATTTTCCATCTGCGAAGCTTAAGGAGTTCAAAGTGAAAAAAAGTGAAAATTACATGTGATTTCAGAGCTGAATAACTTCAACATGACTCGAAAATTACAATTTTGAAAAAAACAGATAATCCATATCACAAGTATAGATACCCCACATTACCCTGCTGCGAGTTGAATGGGTGACCACATAGTAAGTTTGTCTATCGCAGAGATTAGTTAGTGCAGAGAGACTGGAATCACAATTGTACGCTTCTAGGATTTCCCACATACCACAAGCTTCCAATTTACTCCACAGGTCGAAGTCTTAGAAATACACTGCCCCAATCATTCGGCCTCGCCAATTTTAGCCGTCTTAATATCAAAATATTCAAAAGGTTAAGTACCAAAAGCTCACTCTGAGCAAGCTGCGATCAGGTTAATCTAGGGAAAGTTACTATTGCTTAGCCATCAGGAGGGTCAACCAGATGTTATGAACTCGATCGTTCTGAATGCAGGTGTTCCAACCAAGTATATTAGCTATAACGTATTAAGGCTTGAGGGCGAGTAGCACCGTCGGTGCAACAATTTTTGCCTAGTACCACTCCAGGCGCCTTAAAAAACGCCAGGCATTGCCTGGCGCTTATTAAATGCCTAGCCATTCAAAAAATTCAGCTTTTGTTATTCGGGCATTGCGAGAATACAGAATAGCGAATCGTCTTGAGTTCACCCTGGGGGTCTTCGTAGCTCATCAATCGTGAATAAATCTGGCAAGTACGAGGGTCCTGGGATTGACGTACGAATTTCTCTACATCAATCTTCATGCCGTATTTATAGTCGACAATCTCTGGCATAGGCTTGTTATTTTTTTTCGCGTAGGCAGCCACGGCACTTTGGTGCTCCTGGATGTATTCCATCTGCTTCTTCTCCGAAAAAGTAGTGGCTTGCGAAGTCATAGAGCAAAAAACAAGTGCAGCTGCAACAATAAGCTTTTTCATAAGTTTCTCTCGATATCAATGTCACTGGATGCAACCTTATCAATTCATAGGCATCACCGGCATGACGGAAAACTTACAATTTTGAAAGGTGAAATATCGACCCTATAAAAACGAAAAAGCCCACAACTGTTGTTGTGGGCTTTTGTTTATCGGCTATCAGCTTTCTGCTTCATCGCCGTCATCATCCTTGCGATGTGCCCATTGATACAGAGCAGGCAACACCAGCAAGGTAAGTGCGGTGGAGGACAAGATACCGCCGATCACGACTGTAGCCAGCGGCCGCTGAACCTCTGCACCGGTACCGGTTGCCAGTGCCATAGGTATGAATCCCAGGGATGCAACAAGGGCAGTCATCAGCACTGGCCGTAATCGAGTCAATGCGCCTTCATCAACTGCGTGACGTAGGGTACGCCCTTCCTCACGTAGTCCGCGGATAAAGGAAATCATTACCAAACCGTTCAACACAGCTACACCGGAAAGCGCAATGAATCCGACCCCTGCCGAGATCGACAGCGGGATATCCCGCAGCCAAAGCGCGACTACGCCACCCGTGAGTGCGAATGGGATCCCGGTGAAGACCAGCATGCCATCCTTGAGGTTGTTGAACATCAAGAACAACAACGTCATGACCAACAGCAAAGCTACCGGAACAACTACCTGCAGACGTTTGGCTGCTGACTGCAGTTGCTCGAACTGACCACCCCACGTGGTCCAGTAGCCAGCGGGAATCTCCACGCCGGTTGCCAGAGCACTGCTCGCTTCTTCAACAAACGAACCAAGGTCACGCCCCCGAACGTTTGCGCTGACCACAACAACACGCTTACCGTTCTCTCGGCTTATCTGGTTCGGACCTAGCTGCAGATCCAGGCTAGCCACTTGGGACAGCGGAATGAAGCCGATTTGATTCGCCCCTTGTGCCGCATTCGGCGGCACGGGAATCAGCAAGCCGGACAACCCCGCTACATCTGTACGCAGTGTTTCAGATAGACGTACCACCATATCGAAGCGGCGATCGCCCTCATAAAGCGTGCCGGCCTGACGACCACCTACTGCGATTGCAATCGCATCTTGCACTGCGCCGATGTTCAGGCTGTAACGTGCTGCCTTCTCCCGATCAATATTGATGGTAAGTACAGGCAGGCCTGTAGTCTGCTCTACCTTCACCTCCGAAGACCCCTGGACACCCTTTAATGCAGTGGCTATCTTCGCTGCTGTTCGATTTAGAACGTCCATGTCATCGCCGAACACCTTGACGGCCACGTCACTGCGGACACCCGAAATGAGTTCGTTGAAGCGCAGTTGAATAGGTTGGGACAACTCATAGTTGCTGCCAGGCACACTTGCTGCAGCTTTCTGAACTTCAGCAATTAGCTCTTCACGCGATCGATTGGGATCTGGCCACTGGTCTTTCGGCTTCAGCATCACGTAAGCGTCTGAGATATTCGGCGGCATTGGATCGGAAGCAATTTCCGCTGTGCCGGTACGGGCAAACATTCGCTCGACCTCAGGCACCTGCTCAATGACGGCTTTTTCCAAGCGCTGCTGCATGTCTACGGACTGAGTCAAGCTAGTCCCCGGTACTCGTAAAGCCTGCAGCGCAAAATCCCCTTCACTCAGACTCGGAATGAACTCACTGCCCATTCGGCTCGCGAGCACACCACTTAGAACGACCAAGGCTATGGCGGCGGAAAATGCGATGCTTCTATGCTTAAGCACCCACTGCAGAACGGGAGCGTAACGCTGCCGTGCAATACGCATCACCATCCCCTCTTCTTCCTTGACCTTGCCTGTGACGAACATGGCAATTGCCGCAGGAACAAAGGTTACGGAGAGAATCATCGCGCCGACAAGTGCCATCACCACGGTAAATGCCATGGGGTGGAACATTTTTCCTTCGACACCGGTGAGTGCAAAGATCGGCAAATACACAACCATGATAATCAGCTGACCGAAGATCAAGGGGCGGCGAGCTTCCCGTGCAGCTGCAAAAACCTCGTGAAAGCGCTCGGCTTTGGTGAGCATCCGCCCATGCTTGTTTTGTGCATGAGCCAGGCGCCTGATTGCGTTCTCGACAATCACTACCGCCCCATCAACAATGATGCCAAAGTCGAGTGCGCCAAGGCTCATCAAGTTGGCACTGACCTTGTTGTTGAACATGCCTGTAAACGTGAACAACATGGACAACGGGATCACCATGGCAGTGATCAGTGCCGCACGGATGTTACCGAGGAACAGGAACAAGATAACGATTACAAGAATCGCCCCTTCAATCAGGTTCTTCTTCACTGTCGATATGGCTTTTTCAACCAAATTGGTACGGTCGTAGACGGTAACGGCAACAACGCCCTTGGGTAGGGTACGGTTAATGTCAGCCAGTTTGGCTGCAACAGCTTGAGATACTGTCCGGCTGTTTTCGCCGATCAGCATGAACACCGTACCCAATACAACCTCTCGACCGTTCTCAGTAGCAGCTCCAGAGCGGAGCTCTTTCCCGATGCTGACTTCAGCGACATTGCTGACTCGAATCGGCACGCCATCGACACTGGTAATCACAATATTGGCGATATCTTCGATACTGCCTACCTGGCCGGGTGCGCGGATGAGCAACTGCTCACCGCTGCGCTCGACGTAACCGGCGCCAACGTTGGCGTTGTTGCTTTCCAAGGCAGCGACCAGATCATTAAGAGTCAGCTTGTAAGTGGCCAGACGTTTCGGATCCGGAGCAATCAGGTACTGCTTGGCATAGCCACCAATGGTGTTGATCTCGGCCACACCCCGGACGTTGCGCAATTGTGGCTTGATTATCCAATCCTGGATCACGCGCAAATCAGTTGGTGTATAGGCCGTACCATCCTCTTTGACAGCGCCTTTCTCAGTCTCGACAGTCCACAGGAAGATCTCGCCGAGACCCGTTGATACAGGCCCCATCACTGCGTCTACGCCATCCGGCAACTGCTCCTTCGCTACCTGCAGTCGCTCGTTGACCTGTTGCCTAGCGAAGAAGATGTCGGTGCCGTCTTCAAAAATGACGGTGACCTGAGATAGTCCAGAGCGAGAAAGGGAACGAGTCTGCTGAAGGCCCGGCAAGCCAGCCATTGCCGTTTCAACTGGAAAGGTAATTCGCTGTTCGGTTTCCAACGGAGAGTAACCAGGAGCAGCAGTGTTGACCTGAACCTGTACGTTGGTAATATCTGGTACTGCATCAATAGGCAGCTTTTGATAGCTGTAGACACCGATACCGGCCATGATCAGCACGGCTATCATTACAACGATGCGCTGCTCAATGGCGAATCTTATGAGACGTTCAAACATGTGGAATGATCCTGTCAGTTCGCATCAGTGACTGTGCTCGGCACTAGCCTTGCCGAGCTCGGACTTGAGCGTGAAGCTGCCACTGGCTGCCACTTGGGCGCCGGATTGGAGGCCTTCGGTTATTTCCACATAGCCACCTGCACGGCGACCAAGCGTTACCGTGCGAGTGTCAAATCCCTCAGTGGTCCTGACGAATACCGCAGGCTTTTCCTCAACGGTCTGCACTGCGGATTCTGGAACGGCTACGGCCACCCGATCAGTCTGTGAAGTGACCGCGATGCTTACGAAAAGGCCTGGTCGCCAGGCTCCATTTGGATTGGTCAGCGTGACGCGAACGGTCGCTGCACGGTTCTGCTCACCCAGGAGGCTGCCTACATAACCAACCTTGCCGTCCACCTCAGCCTTCATGTCAGGCGAAGAAACCTTTACCGCACGGCCTGTCACAACCTTCCCCAAATCGCTCGGAGGAACTGCGAAGGTTGCCCACACCTGATTGAGGTCTGAAAGAATGAAAGCGTTGGTTGCCTCGCTGACAACCTCACCGACGGTCAGGTGCTTCTCCACGACAACTGCGTCGAAGGGCGCGCGAAGCTCGTAGCGGTTACCGCCGGCAGAATTGACCGATGCCCCGATAGCTCCGACCTTTTGCTTAGCATTGGCCAAGGATATATCTGCCTCTTGCAACCCTTGACGAGCCTGGAGGTAATCCTGTTCGGCGGAGATTTTGTCCTGCCACAACTGTTTCTCGCGGTCGAAGGTCAAACGTGCCAGTTCTACACGTCGTTGAGCGGCTTGTTGCTCACTGCGTAGATCGGAGATCTGTTGACTCGCAATCACCGCAAGGACTTGCCCCTTCTTAACCGACTCTCCGAGGTTGGCCTGAACGCTTTCTACAACGCCAGGTACGCGAGGCACGACATGCGCTGTATGGTCCTCGTCAAACCGTATCTCGCCAGGAAAAGTCACGACGGTGCTAAGTTCACGGGGAGCCGCAGCTTCGAGGACGACACCGGCAGCCTTGATCTGCTCAGCGCTAAGCGTCATCTTGCCTTCTTCCTCCTCTCCCTTTTCGCTGTCGCTGTGGCCCTCCTCACCGTGGCCATCATCCCCCCCCTCTTCAGCGGGTGCTGCGGCAATCTTCTTATGCTCATGGCCGTCCTCAGCGCCGTGTTCGGCATTACTGGCTGGCGGCTGCTCAGAACTAGAGTTCCAGGCGAAGCTGCCAAATCCAAGGGCTGCCACAGCGACTACCGCCAGTGCGATCTTACGTTTGTTGTCCATTGTTACTCCTGCTGATCGTAGGTAGCGGCTTATTCAAAGACGCGTACCGAGGAAAATGTCTAGGCGTTCAGCGAAAACTGGCATTCGATCCGACGTCGCCATAAACCCTTTCCACCTGCGCACGCGCATTGGTTGCAGCCGCCAACGAGTCGAGGTACTGGCCACGAGCGACTATCAAGGTGCGCTGCGCATCCAGCACTTCGATGAAGCCGAATTTGCCCATCTCAAATCCACGCGTTGCGGTATCCACGGCCAGTTGAGCTGAAGGCAGAATCGTCTTGTCGTAAGACTCGACCTCTTGCATGGCGGTAGCCCACTGGTTAACTGCGGTTTGGGTTTCGGAGCGTAGCCTTAGCTCTACAGCGTTTCGTTGGTCTCGGGCCTGATCTGCGCGGCGAGAAGCGGAAAGAATGTTGCCCTGATTACGATCAAAGAGCGGCAAAGGCATCGACAGCCCCACGAGGTTGACCCGCTCGCGAACAGACCGGTCATATTGGCTACCCACACTCACAGTGAGATTCGGGATACGTTGGGCCTTTTCCGACCCGAGTGAGGCATCGCTCTTGTCTATTTGAGCAAGCGCCTGTCGCATCTCTGCAGTTTGATCAAGCTTCGCCAATAATTCTGCGGCCTGCGGCGGAATGCCGGGAGATAGGTTTGGCGAGTCCAGACGATCAAATGCAGTAGCCGAGCTGCCTATTACCTGGGCCAATTGCTGGTAAGCCGTTGACTTCGCTGTTTCAGCGCGCCTTACCTGTAACTTGGCTTCAGCCAACTGCACCTGGGCGCGCGTAGCCTCCACCGGTGAGGACTTACCGGCGCGCACCCGACCATCGACTATGCGCAGACCGCGTTCGGTGAGCTCCAAAGATTGTTTTGCCAGGTTCAAGCCTGTCTGAGCCCTTAAGGCGGCGTAGAAAAACTGGACAACATCCGCACGAAGACCATTGACTCGTCGGTCCAGCTCTAGCTGCGCGACGGTTTGACCGTAGGTGGCAACTTCGATACGAGCACTTCGTTTGCCACCCAACTCTAAAGGCTGACTAAGGGTGACTGTGGTCGTGCTTGTATTACGACGGGTGTCTTCCACGTCATACGAAATTTCAGGATTAGGGATGAGTCCCGCTTGCTTGCGAACTCCTTCCGAGATGCCGATTTCCTGACGCGCAGCTGCAAGATCGGGGTTAGCATCCATTGCAGTGGAAAGCGCTTCGGCCAGGCTAATACTCTGAGCAAATGCGGCTGGCACGATCGCTCCTGAAAGGAGCGTACAGAATGCAATGGCTCTCAAGGGAAAGACAAAGACAGAGGTTTTAGATAAAACGTTGTGATTATACCAGGGCACTTTATGGTCCTCGTGCACAAACTTTGATAAAGCTTGGCGAGAACGTATTTACAGCCGCCAAGCTCCACTGGATCAGGTGATGGCACTCTAATCAGCGATCGCTATCAGTGGGGTGGCTGTAAAATTACAATTTCGTTAGAAAGTACGTTCGACATTAAAATTTCCCGCCCAGTTGCGCACGGGACAAGCTATTGAGTAAATCAGTCCGCAGCTACAAAACGTCCTTAAATACGACAGATAACAATTAGATTGCCAAATTGTAATTTTTCTATCACCAATCCGTTATCTTTGATCTGCAACTATCATGTCAGGTCCTACGCAGGTGCCCGGCCGGGCCACAAAAAAAATATAGCCGTGTCGGTAAATCAAAATAAAAGCTGCCGTAATCAAAGGGGCATCAAATGAAAATTAAAGTACCGTTGTGTGTGTTGGCAGCTTCTGCTTTTTCCATAAGCTATACAGCTATAGCAAACGCGGAAGATAAGTCATCAGAAGGTTTTATTGACGGTAGCAGCCTCACTGTTTTAAACCGAAACTTCTATTTCAATCGTGATAATCGCAGCTCTTCTGCGCCAACGTTCAATAGCGGCAAGGGAAACACCAACGGATATTCTGAAGCTTGGGCGCATGCGATAATTTCTAAATTCAACTCGGGCTTCACCCAAGGCACCGTCGGCTTTGGTTTAGATGCCTTCGCTATGATCGGCCTCAAGCTCGATACAGGCGATGGCCGTAACGGCGGCCGAAGCTCCTTCGATGTGTTGCCAGTTGATGGAAAGGGCCAGGCCCGTGATGAATACACGAAGGTTGGGGGGGCTGCCAAAGTCCGCCTGTTCGATACCGTAGTGAAATTGGGTGATGTCTTCCCAGCGATACCAGTCGTTGCATCAGGAGACGCACGTCTACTGCCAGAAAGCTTCCGCGGTGTAACGGTTGAAAACACCAGCATGCAAGGCCTCACCCTGCAGGGTGGTAGACTACACGCGATGAGCCAACCACTATCCAGCGACCTGAACGATAACTTCGTGACCTTCTATGGCGGCCCAGTCAACTCGCCTTGGATCGGTTACGGTGGCGGCGATTACAAGGTCAACGACAGTGTTACTGTAAGTCTCTATGCCAGCCAGCTAAAAGATGTATGGAATCAATACTACGCCGGGACAAGCGTCTCCTACCCGCTTAGCAATGATTTGACCCTGATCAGCGGCTTTAATTACTATAAAGCTGTTGACGAAGGCAAGAAACGTTTGGGTGAGTTCGATAATAATATCTGGAGCGCCAAGCTCGGCGTCAGGTATGGTGCACACACCCTCGCACTGTCGCATCAGCGTAACAATGGCGATGACGATTTCGACTATTTACGTCAATCAGACTCGATATTCGTCGACAACTCAATTCAGTACAGCGATTTCAACTCGCCAAAAGAACGCTCTTGGATGCTGCGCTACGACCTAAACATGACCGACTACGGTATTCCAGGCCTTTCGTTCATGACTCGCTATGCCAAAGGCTCTGGCGCGGACTACTCTAATGCCAATCAGTTTTACATGCGTACCGATGACAATGGCAATCCGCTCACCAATCAGAAACGTTGGGAGCGTGACATTGAGGTTAAATACGTAGTGCAAACAGGAGCTGCCAAAGACCTTTCTTTGAGATTGCGCCAAGCAAATACACGAGCAACTGCTTTCGAATCGGATTTGGATGAAGTGCGCCTGATCGTTGAATACCCACTTTCGGTACTATAAGCCATTGCGTTGCTCTGCTACTCCTCCAGCCGGAACTTCTGAAAAGCAAATCGCTAGTTCAACGAATTCACCTTGAGTTGCTTAAATGCTCCTTTGGTAAAAGGTGAATATTTTACGCCCTTCGGGGCGTTTTTTTTTTACTAAAATTCCAATACCTGTTCAAGGATGTGCATGGCATCCCGATGGAGTTCATGGCTGCACCAGTGGCCCACGTCCTCAACGTGAGAGTCGACCCCATCATCTGAACGGAACAGAGCGCCCACGACAAATAGAACAACCCAATATTTCATAAGGTAAATTCACCTAATGGGGGAGGGTCCGCAATTGACAAACCCAGATGGCGACACATTAACCTGCGAGGTTATCAAGCGTATTGCTTAACAATTACAAGTTCGTTATTTAAGCCACGGACAGTTAGTTTTGATTTACCATTCCCCCCAATGATGACTGCGCACTTGCGTGGTTAAAACTGCTGAGTAATATCGAGACAAAATCCAATGCGAATTCTGGTAATTGAGGATGAAGTAAAAACTGCTGAATATGTACGCCAGGGCCTCACTGAGTGCGGATATGTAGTGGATTGCGTACATACCGGCTCTGACGGGCTATTTCTGGCCAAGCAGCACATGTACGAACTCATTATTCTAGATATCAATCTTCCAGAGATGGATGGTTGGCAAGTTCTAGAACTATTACGACGGAAAGATTGCTCTTCGCGTATTATGATGCTCACTGCCCGCAGCCGACTAATCGATAAAGTCAGAGGTTTGGAGAATGGAGCTGATGACTACCTAATTAAACCCTTCGAATTCCCCGAATTGCTTGCTCGAGTTCGCGCATTGATGCGTAGGTCGGATAGTGCTGCATCTGTAGAAATTATTCGCGTAGCTGACCTTGAGTTGGATCAAAGCCGCCACAGAGCGTTCAGAGATGGTCAGCGTATAGACTTAACAACAAAGGAGTTTGCTCTGCTGCACTATCTAATGCGGAATACGGGCATTGTTCTGAGCCGCACACAAATCATATCTCAAGTGTGGGATATGAATTTTGACTGCGACACTAATGTCGTTGAGGTTTCCATAAGAAGACTTAGAGCCAAGATGGACGACCCTTTTGAGAGTAAGTTAATTCACACACTTAGAGGCGTGGGATATGTTCTAGAAAAACGCTAGATTTACATTATTAAAAATAATGAACGTGCGAATAATATTTGATGCTTTCAAATAATGCCCCGTTCAAAATCCTTGGTAGCAATATAAAGCGCTCAAATTCAGACTATTAAAAGTGTTCGTTCAGGAGGGTGTTTTTAGCAGAGCAGTCAGGAAAGCCTTAAATTTTAATATGTCGCCAAATTCATGCTCCCAAGTGGCGCTCCGCAGATTCACTACTTTGAGATTGACATCATCGAAATGGCGCCGCCATAGGGCAATTACTTGTCGAATACTGCAGAGAAAATCTTACTGCCGCCTTGTTGTTGGTCTTGTAAAGACCTGTAAGCCTTCAGCCACTTCCCGGCCTCCCGCTCAGCTCTTGTTCTCTCGAACAGCATCTGGGTCTGAGACTCAAGTGCTAACTCAAAGCGCTTCTTAAGATCAATGTTTTCTTGTTTTATCTCTTCAATTTTTTTTGGCAGCCTCACCACGTTGAGGCAATTTTCTTTTTCCATTTTTTAAAACTATATCCCTCACTTAATAATATTTAGTATTTGATCAAGCTATGAGGGATCGAGACCTACCAGTCTCGTCGTCTACGGCGGACAACGTGAATTCTACCTTGGCTTTGCGCTGCATTTCTAAATTTTTATGATTACGGGGCACGTTGTTTACCAGCCTCTCAAAAGCATCGCTTATAATATCAAGCTCGTCAATAGAGCGTTTTCGAAAATTAGTCATTGATATTAAATTGCCGCCTATTCCGACTAATTACCCAAAGACAAAATCCTTATAGTTTTTCGCCTGTTCAGCCTGTTTACGGATAACAGCGAATGAAGATTCACTCTTAGGCATATCCGAAGTCAAGAAATTCGAATATTCTGAATATCGATATTTCCAGAATGATAAATGGCTTCTGTTAATAATAAAAAATTGACATCCTAAACATACGCTAAGCTGCTGAGTTTTATAATTAGGTGCTCTACCTATCGGGGCCTTCTTCCGCTGAATCGCCCCGGGTTTCCTAGACACTCTCCAGGCTCGCTGCGTAAC